>JAAWEC010000064.1 GCA_022794095.1 Clostridia bacterium | reverse complement strand
GAAAAAAAGTATTACAAAAGTCAAGAGATGAAATAATTGATAACTATGGAATTTTAAAATGTGATATTGACTATTTTTCAAATATTGATAAAAAAGATATTATAGCATACAAGAAAACGAAATATAATTATGAAATATTAATTAAAAATAAAGAACAAGCAAGTAGAAAATACAATGAGTGTGTAATAGACAAAATTACATTTGAAGATTTAATGCTATTAATAATTAAGGGGGAAAAGATATGCTAGGGTTAATAAAAAAGGATTTTTTACTTATAAAATCAAATTCCAATTTAAAAACCATTATAATAATGTTTATAATATATATAATGATGGCATTTCAAGGAATGTTTGAAGTTACATTCATAGTCCCACTAATAGGAATAATAATGTTTATAACAACTTTTAGTTATGACGATTATAATAATTGGAACTCTTATGCAGTAACTTTGCCAAATGGAAGAAAAAATGTAGTTAAAGCAAAATATATAGCCTCAATAATTTTAATAATTATGTTAGGAATACTATCTTTGGTTATATCAATGGGTATTGATTATGTTAAAACGAATTCTATAAACCTTGCAGAAAGCACTTCAGCATTAATAGAAACAATATTATCTACTATTATTATAATTTCTTTTTTATATCCAATAGTATTTAAGTTTGGAGCTACAAATGGAAGAATAATATTATTTATAGTAGTATTTACTGTAGTAGGAATAGTAACTTTAATTACAAAATTTGTAGATATGAGCATTGTTATAAATACAATAAATGAATTAGATAAATACCCATATATAGCAATTCCAATAATTTGTGTAATATTGTTAAGTATTTCATATCTTATATCAAATAAAATATATCAAAGTAAAGAATTTTAAAAATAGAATAAAAATTAAGGAGAGAAAGAAATGAAAATAAAAGTTATAAATGATATAGCTATAATAAAAAATAATGAAATTATTATAAAAGATGTTCAATCAGCAATAGACTTTATTATGACTATAAAATATGAAACAAATTGCAATAAAATAGCATTAAATAAAGATGCAATTGTAGAAGAATTCTTTATATTAAGTAAAGGGTTGGCAGGAGAAATATTGCAAAAATTTATAAATTATCAAACTAAATTTGCTATATATGGTGATTATTCAAAATATACTAGTAAGCCATTAAAAGATTTTATATATGAAAGCAATAATGGTAAAGATATATTTTTTGTAGAAAATGAAGATGAAGCAATAAAAATGCTAAGTAAATAGATTATGGCATTTGGCATGAATTTAATGCATTAAATAATGAAAGATGTAAAAGATAATAGAAGAAACGGAGGAACTTGTATTGTGGATAAAACAACAGTTAAAAAATTATTAGAAGATTATGCAAAGCTAGTTGTAAATAATATGATAATATGGAGAGGTTGTATATTCAGAATAATTTGAAAAATCAGGCAAAATATGGTATAATTAAAGTAGCTTTTAAGAGATAAACAAAAGAAGAAGGAGGGGATTGTTATGAAAAAGAAAATAATAACAATTGTATTAATAATTCTAGTTATTTTATTAGCTATATTTGCAATTAATACCATTAGAAAATTTATGATAATAAAAGATTTACAAAACAAAGTAGCTGAATATGAAACAAAAGAAAATATTTATAGCAAAGTAGTAAGTGAAAGTGCAGAAGTTGAAAAATTCATAAAAAATGATGTTGAAAAAATAGTGATGAAAAAGAAAGACAATACAGTAACAATCATTCAAGTAATTGAACAACATGAAAGAAGACTTTATACAATAGCAGGCGAACAAAAAATACTACATAGATCCAAAGAGGAAAAAAATCCAATGAGTTCAAAAGTAGTTAGCTTTGTTGACACAACCACTTGGCTAGAACTTTTACGTGATAGTATTGTGTCAAAGATATATACAGAAAAAGTAGACGGGGAAGACTGTTATGTGATTGATAGTTTAAAAAACACAAATGCTATATACAGTGAAGGAACAATCTCTTTAAAAATGTATTTGAATAAAGAAACTGGATTGGCAGTAAAAGTGGTTGAAACTATAAAAAATGAAAATGGTTCAACAAAAGAGAATATAACTACATATAATCAAAAGTTTGATATCGTTACAGATGAGGATATGAAAGAACCAAATATAGAAGAATTTACAATTCAAGAAAATTAGTAAATTAAAAAGTAAAAACAAGTAGACATTACTTGCTTTTATGATATAACACAAAAAAAGAACATATCAACATTTGTTAAACCTATCCTATTTACTGACACTATGGGTCGTGTCCTCCATTTTTATAATATTAGTATTATTAAAAAGTGATATTATACTTGAAAGTATAGAAAAAATCAAATATAATAGTAACAAAATGAAGGGAAGATATTTTATGGAAAATAAATATGAATTTTTTATAGCTGGTAGAGCTAGAAATAAAGAAAATATTTTAAAAATATGTTCGTTGTTTGATAAATATAATATATCATATTATTGCTTTTTAAAAAATGAAAAAGATTGGGGGTATGGAAACAGTAATCAAACACCAGAAGAAAAACAAAAAGAATTCGAGTCATTAGATTTAAAAAGTAATGTTGTGTTAAAATTGTTTGAAAGTGATATGAATGGAGAAAGAAGTTCTAAAAATTTATTATTAGTTTTGCCAGCAGGAAAAGCAGCACATATAGAGTCGGGAATTGCATATGGATTAGGAAAAAAATGCTATGCAATTGGAGAATATGAAGCAACAGACACTTTATATAATATTTTTGAAGAAATATTTGCAAACGAAAATGAATTAGAAGAATTTTTAAAAAGATATAGCAAATAGATAAATTATAAAATAAATAAAAACCGTCCCAAAATACAGAAATGTAAATTGAGATGGTTTTTCCATATGTCCTCTTAGAGGGTTCGTATAAGACCATCTTGATGAGCCAGCAGGGATTCGAACCCCAGACCCCAGGCTTAGAAGGTCTGTGCTCTATCCAACCTAAGCTGCTGCCATATTTCTAATTTTAAGCAGATGTAAAGTAACTATCTGTTTTTCGATAGTATAAATTTTTTTAATTTTAGTTGCTTAAAAAAAGGCAATATGTTATAATTTTTATAGCAAAGGAGAGAATTTTAAATGATAGATGAAAGAACAAAGAAAGTATTAAAAACAATTATAAAACATTGTAATACAATAAACGAAACAAAAGAATTTTTTGGTAATAATTATTCGAAGTTTGAAAACAACATTATTTATCAAAATTCTATTTTGACACCAGTAACTCAAATAGGAGAATTAGTAAAAAAATTATCACTTGATTTTAGAACAAAATATAATCAAATTCCATGGAAGAATATTGCAGGAATGCGTGATATTGTTGTACATAATTATGAAACTATTGATAAATCTATATTGTGGAGTGTGGCAGATGAAGAAACAGATAAAATAAAAGAGTTTTGTCAAAATATTCTAAAAGAGGTGAAATAGAATTGTCAGAGTTAGAAAAAATAAAAGAAAAAATAAAGCCAGTTGCTGAAAAATACAATTTAGTATATGTTTGGATATTTGGTTCCTATGCAAAGAAAAAACAGACTAAAGATAGTGATGTCGATATTATTGTAAGAACAGAAGATGTTATTGGTGGATTTAAAATAGTCGAAGTAAAATTTGCATTAGAAGAAGCATTAAAAAAACAAGTAGACATTATAACAACAGGTAGCATAAAAGGTTCATTATTAGAAGATGAAAATTTAGAAGAAATTTTGTTATATAGTGCAGAATAAGAAATGTAGAAACAAAGAATGGAGAAATCAGTTGAAGATACTATAAATGTACAGAAAAGATTTAAAGAAAAATTACAAACAAAAACAGCAAAGGAAATGCTAGAAAAAGATTTTGAAATAATAGAAAATTTTTGGCAAACATATAAAAAACTTCATCAGCTTTATGTAGCTGGTGAAGTTTTGTCTTATACTGGGTTCGTATAAGACCATCTTGGTGAGCCAGCAGGGATTCGAACCCCGGACCCCAGGCTTAGAAGGCCTGTGCTCTATCCAACTGAGCTACTGACCCATTTAGAATACAATAACAATAATACCACAAAAAACATAAGCTGTCAAGCACATTCCAACGAAAAATTAAAAATGTAACACAATTGTAAATTTTTTGTGAAGTACTTTACATTAAAAAAATAAAATGATAACATAGAAAAGATTAGACGGAAAAAGTTGCTAGATGAAAAGCAACCAATATCATAAAAATGTCCAAAAAGAAACACACCAAAAGGACATTAGAAAAAATAAAGGAGGAATTTTTTGTGATAGAAGTAAAAAACGTTACAAAAAAGTATGGAAAAGCAATTGCTGTAGACAACATAAGTTTCACAATAGGAGATGGAGAAATAGTAGGATTGCTAGGACCAAATGGTGCTGGAAAAAGTACAACAATGAATATGATAACAGGGTTTATTGAGCAAACATCAGGAAACATCATAGTAGACCGGTTATGACATATTAAAAAAGCCAAGAAAAGCAAAAAGGCAAATTGGGTATATGCCAGAGGGAGTACCACTATATACAGATTTAACAGTAAAAGAATTTGTAACATACATGGCAGAAATTAAAAAAGTTGACAAAAAAACACGAAAAGAAAAAATCCAAAAAATAATAGAACAAACAGGACTAAAAGAAGTAGAAAAAAAATTAATAAGAAACCTTTCAAGAGGATATAAACAAAGAGTTAGTATGGCAGGAGCATTAGTAGGAGACCCTAAAATATTAATATTAGACGAGCCAACAGTACGGACTAGACCCAAAACAAATAACAGAAATAAGAAACTTAATCAAAGAACTAGGAAAAACACATACAGTCATATTAAGTTCTCATATCTTATCAGAAGTAAGCCAAATATGCAACAAAGTAGTAATAATAAATAAAGGAAAAATAATTGCAACAGATACACCAGAAAACTTAGAAAACAAGGTAACAAATAACAATAGTATATATGTAACAGTTGAAGATCCAGAAAATAAAATGAAAACAATACAAGAAAAAATCAAAGATATACAAAAAATAGAATTAGCACAAGAAAATGAAGACGGAACAAAACAATATATAATAGAAGCAAAAGGAGATATAGACTTAAGAAAAACAATATTTGCAGAACTTGCAAAAGAAAACATCACAATATTTGAAATGAAAAAAGCAGACACAACATTAGAAGATGCATTTATGAAATTGATTGAAGGATAACATTAACACATTCATGCCAACATCAACTTTGTATATAAAGAAAGGAATGATAATAAATGAAAGCAATTTTAAAAAAAGAATTAAAAAGTTATTTTTTATCCCCAATTGGATATGTAGTAATAGGAATTTTCCTATTATGTTTTAGTGTATTTTTCTACTTAACAGTGTTATCATCTGGTAGTGTAGACTTAGGAGCATTATATTACTATACAGCACTGTATGGATTAATAATAATAGTGCCAATACTAACAATGAGAATGTTTGCAGAAGAAAGAAAAAATGGCACAGAACAACTACTATTAACATCACCAACTAGTATGTTTCAAGTTGTAATTGGAAAACTAATGGCAGCTTTATGTGTTATTATAATTACACTATTAGTATCTTTCTTATTCTATGCTATAGTAAGATTTTTTGGAGAACCAAGTATTACTCAAGTACTAACAGCAATGTTAGGATTTATACTAATTAGTATAGCATCTCTATCAGTAGGAATGTTTGCATCTAGTCTAACAGAAAATCAAATAATAGCAGGAATTATCACAGTAGCATTTCTAATTATTTCGTTATTTGTAACAGACATAAGTAGCATATTTTCAGGATTTGCATTAATCAACTTTTACACAAGCTTTGCACAAGGAGTAATATCATTTGAAAATATGATTAGTTTAATACTATTTAGTATACTATTTATTGGACTAACAATTATTGTTATGCAAAGAAGAAAATTAGTAAAATAGATGCGTAATAAATTTCAACCAGATTTGAGTTAAAAGAAAGGAATGGTATTAAAAGTGAAAAATAAGAAAAATGAGAAAACCGAAAATACAGTAAAAGAAAAGCAAAAAGGTGGAATTAAAAAAATCTTTCAAAAAATCGGAAACACACTAAAAAAAAGGTGGCTAATTGATGGAACAAAAACAATTATATTAGTAGCAATTCTAATAGCAATCTATATAGGTGTAAATATATTATTACAAAATATAGTACTACCAGAAATTGATTGCACAGAAAGCAAAATATATTCTTTATCACAAGAAACAAAAGATAAAGTAGGAAATATAGAAAAAGAAATTAACATTACCTTAATTAATTATAGTAATTACATATCTCTTATAAACTTTGTAGAAAGATATGTAGAAATGAATAACCATATAAAAATAGAGAAAATAGACGACTTATCTGCAAGGACAGACTTAATGCAAAAATATTCACTAAATGCAACAGATAGTTTAATAATAATCAAATCAGGAGAAAACGAAAAAACAGTCAATCAAAGTGAATTATATACTTATGACTATTCAACAGGAGAACAAAAAGATACGACAGAAGAAGCACTTACAAATGCCATCATGGACGTAACAACAGAAGAAAAACCTAAAATATACTTTATGAGTAACCATACAGCATACAGCACACAATATTTTTCTACAATTATGACTGCCATACAAAAAGATGCAAATGAAGTAGAAACACTTGACATATTAGCAAAAGGAGGAATTCCAACAGACTGTGACTGTTTAGTAATTTCTACACTAAAAGAAGACCTAACAGAACAAGAAAAAGACAAAATAATAGAATATATAAAAAATGGTGGAAAATTACTATTAATGTGTGGACCAAACATTGCAAATGTTGATTTAAGCAACTTCCAAAAAGTATTAGACGAATATGGAATTACAATAGAAAAAGGCGTAATATTTGAAGGAGATACTAATCACATGGTAGCAGGGTATCCAGACTTTATTATAGAACAGACACAAAGCAATAGTCTAACAAACAAACTAAACATGACAATCAACTTCTGTTTAGTAGATGCTGCAAAAATCACCTTTAATCAAGACAAATTAGAAGAACTAAAAGTCGAAAATGAAATTTTAGGAACTACAAGTGAAAAAGCATATGTTAGAACCAATTTAACACAAAACTCAGCAACTAGAACAGAACAAGATGGCAAAGAAGAGAGTTGTACAATTGCAGCAATAGCAACAAAAACAATAGATGACAAAAAATCTAAACTAATCATTTTTGGTAATGAACTATTTGCAATGGATATGCAAGTACAAATGAATGGTTATGGAATGTTAACAGTAGACTTATACAACAATAAAGACTTAATTTTAAACTCTATTGCATACCTAACAGAAAGAGAAAACACAATAACAATTAGAAAAAATAGTGAAACAGTAAATTATACAGTAACAGAACAACAAAATACAACAATAATGACAATAATATTTACATTACCAGTAGTTATAATAATAGCAGGAATTATTATATGGCAACTAAGAAGAAGAAAAAAATAGAATAAAAAATATAAAAAAACATACAATATAAATAGGATTTGTAGGATTTGGGGACGGCCTCCAAATCCTATATTTTAAAATAAATAAAAACAGAATTATGAGGTCATTCCTCAATTATATTGGAGATTTATATGTCAAATATTTTTAAAGTTGTATTTGTAATTATTGGAACTATGATAGGAGCTGGTTTTGCCTCTGGGCAAGAAATGTACTTATTCTTTTTTTTATATGGACTAGAGGGAATAATAGGAATAGTTATTTCCAGTTTTATTATGGGATTTACTATCTATAAAACACTAAAAATAGTAAACAAATATGGAGTAAAAAACTATAAAGAATTTTTAGAAATTTTAATACCTAAAAGCGAGAAAATAAAATCAATTATTAATATTATTGTAAATATTTTTATTCTTATTACATTTTTCATTATGATAGCAGGGTTTGGTGCATATTTTGAGCAAGAACTAGGAATAAATAGTTTAATTGGAAGTGCAATTTTAGCATTAGCAAGTTTTATTGTTTTTATGACAAGTGTAAAAGGTGTTGTAAAAGCAAATGAATTATTAGTTCCTATATTAATAGGATTTTTAGTAATTGTTGGAATTATAAATTTAAAAAGTATCAGTTTTATAAATATAAAAGACTATATTATAAGAACAAATCAATCTAGTTTTATTTTAAGTAGCATTTTATATAGTAGTTACAATAGTATTTTGCTAATTCCAGTGTTAATAACTCTAAAAAATTATTTAAAAGACAAAAAACAAATCTTAAAAATAGCAACAATTAGTTGCCTTATAATCTGCATATTATCACTAATTATTTTTCTATTATTAGTAAAAGTTGATGTTGATATAACAAAATTAGAAATGCCAGCAGTTTATGTTGTTTCAAATAGTTTTAAAATATTAAGATATGGCTATGGATTTATAATATTAGGTTCAATATTCACAACATCAATTTCGTTAGGAACAAGCTTTTTACAAAATACAAGTAAAAACAAAAAAAGTTATACACAAGTTGGGATAATTATGTGTATAACATCTATTCTGGTATCTAAAATTGGTTTTTCTAATTTAGTTAGTATGTTGTATCCAATATTTGGTTACTTGGGATTACTACAAATCTTAAAACTTTCAGGCAAAAATAAAATAATTAATTGATTTTATTGGTAAAATATAAAAATTATGAAAACTCCATTATACCTAATGACAATACTATTAGTTATTAATAAAATAATAACAAAATAAAAAAGAGTAAGCAAAGGTAATAAAGGAGGATTTTGATTAGTGAAAAATGTAGCAAAATTGCAAATTAATAAATCAAGTAAAGGAATAACTTTAGTAGCATTAGTTATAACAGAACTCGTGCCTACCGCCTAAAATAAAGGGT
>JAAWEC010000063.1 GCA_022794095.1 Clostridia bacterium | reverse complement strand
GTATTGTAGAAGTAGTAAGATGTTTTGAAGACCCAAATGTAGTTCATGTAGATGGGAATGTAAATCCATTAAGAGACATTGAAACAATCAATTTAGAATTAATTTTTGCAGATATTGAAGCAGTTGATAAAAGATTAGATAAAGCAAAAAAACAATTAAAAGCAGATAAAAAATATCAAGCAGAAATTGATGTATTAGAAAAAATAAAGACAGTATTAGAACAAGGAAAGTCAGCTAGAACAGTAGAGTTAACAGATGAAGAAAAAGAATTAATAAAAGACGCATATTTATTAACATTAAAACCAATACTATATATTGCCAATGTTTCAGAAGAACAACTTGAAAATAAAGAAACAGATGAATATGTAGATAAAGTAAAACAATATGCAGAAACAGAAAATGCAAAAGTAATACCACTTTGTGTAAAAATTGAAGAAGAACTTTCTAGTTTAGAAAAAGAGGACAAACAAGAAATGCTTAGTGCACTTGGACTTGATGAATCTGGACTAGATAAAGTAATTAAAGCAAGTTATGATTTGTTAGGATTAATGTCATTTTTAACAGCAGGAGAACCAGAAGTAAGAGCTTGGACAATAAAAAAAGGAACAAAAGCACCAGAAGCTGCTGGAAAAATTCATTCAGATATTGAAAGAGGATTTATAAAAGCTGAAATTGTTTCATATAAAGATTTAATGGAAGCAGGTTCTATGGTAAATGCAAAAGAAAAAGGACTTGTTCGTTCAGAAGGTAAAGAATACATTATGCAAGATGGTGACATTGTGCTATTCAAATTCAACGTGTAAAAAAAGTAACATTTTTGTAATTAAAATGTAAAATAAAAATGAAAAAAAGGTATTGACATATTTTTTATTTAAGTATAAAATAATAGATGTAAACAAATGAAATTAGTATTTACATATTTTATTTATAAAAAAATAGTATAATTATAAATAATTGTATAATACTAATAAAAGTATATTAAAGTGAGGAGAAAGTGATATGAAAAAAACAAATTTAATCAAACTAATTACAATTTTATTAATAGGTGTAATGGTAGCAATGTTTAGTACTACTGTATTTGCAGCTGACGAAGATGGAATTGATTTAACAGAAAGTTTAAGCAATGGTAATAAAAATAGCAATTCAGGAAATACAAATGCAAATGCAAATAACAATAATAGTAACAGTAATGTAAACAATAACAACGCTAACTCTAATGCAAACAACAACAATGCTAATAAAGCAAATAATAATGTAAATGTTAATAATAGCAATGCAAATAAAGATTCAGTATATAATAATAATAAATTACCAAAAACAGGTATAGGAGATTCAGTTCCAGTAGCTATGTTAGTAGTAGTATTTGGAATATCAGCAGTATATGCTTATAAAAAAGTAAAAGATTATAGAAATATATAAAAATTTTTAGTAGGATTTGGGGACGACCTTATAATCCTACTTTTGTTTTGCACGTACAATAATACGATTGTTATTAAAATTATTACAAGTAACAAGAGTTAGTATTTTTTCATTTTGTTCATAATTTAAAACAGGGGAAAGGTCTGAACTTGGAACTTCATAAATATTATAGACTGAATACACATATTTAAAACCATTATTATCAAATATATAAATTATATCATTAGAAGAAAGGGAAGAGAGTTTACTAAAAAATAGACGATTATCATAATTATGTCCAGCAATGCAAATATTTCCATTTACACTTGGTGTATCTCCGTAAAATTTACAAGGAGAGGACTTTAATAATTCTTCTGTTAAATGTGAAAATACAGGATAATATAAATCTATTTTAGGTATTTGGATAATTCCGAAATAAATTATTTGCATTTTCTGTTTGATTTTGATAATTTTCATTTATATTTTTTTCTTGATATAATCGTGCAATATTATAATTTGCAATTAAACTTTTGGAAAAATCTTCTTTTTTTGCTAAATTATAAATGTAAAAACTTCCACATAATATTGATATACTCATAATAAAAGTAGAAAAGATAAATTGAAATCTAAACCAATTTTTCTTTTCTATTAAACTGAGATGATGATTTTTTTCTTCATCATCTATATTATCTTTTAATTTTGTACTTAATATTTGGTTCATAATAAATCTATTGTATGCAAAAATGATTAGAATTATTTATAAACTTTATATTAATTTTGTTTTGCTAATTGAGGCATTATTTCAAATTTTATTTCAAAACAAGAAAAGTCGTATAATTCATTTTCTTCTAAGCAATCTAAATAAATGTCTAATTCATCTAAATTTCTACAAGCAGCTATTACAACAGGGTTTAAATCATAACGAAACATCAATTCTAGTCCTAAATCTAATGCCTTAGTAATAGAACCTTTTGCTTTATTTTTAACTAAAAAGAAACTTTCTCTAAATCTTGAAATAGAAGAATTTTTAAATTTTGATAAAGGTACAACATATAAGTTGTCTACAACATCTTGTAAAGTTTCATATTTATTATTAGAGTTATTATAAATGTCTTTTACTTCAGAATAGAAAAATGGTAAATATGCTTTTTGGTCTTTTTCTGAAACAATTAAAAGATTATTGTCTTTAGGTTCTATTTCAATATCAATTCTGTTAGCAGTTTTTGTAATATTCTCTTTTACAAAGCTATTTAATTTTTTAATTTTTTTACTTTGAACATCTAATGATAAGCAAATAATAGAATTCAAAATAATAGTATTTTTTTCTTCAAAATCTAATATTTTATTAGAAAGTTCATCTTTCTTTTTATTATATTCTACAAAATTTGCTTTAATTTCTTCTCTATTATTTTGTAAACTTTTATCATATAATGAAATAGTTTCATTTAAAATTGTCATTAAAGTTGTAGATAAGTTTTCAATATCATTAATATTTTCAAAGGATTGTTTTATTGAGTCTATCATTTCATGAAAATAGTCTAATTTGCTTTCTTCAATTCCATATGTCATTTCAAGCATATTGTCAGTAATTGCCAAAAGATTAGATTTTTTATTGTCATATAATGTTAGTATTCTACTAATTTCTTTTTTTTCTGACTTTAATTGTATTATTAAATTATCTTGAATAAAGTTATCTAATAAATCAAATTTATAAAATAGCATACAAATTCTCCTATCTTTAGTTCTATTTATATTATATCAGAAAAATAGACAAAAAATATTACAATTTTATTACATTTTTATAAAATAAATAAGGTAATAATTCCAATTACAATAAAAATTATATAGCAGTAAGCAATTCCTGTTGGAATTTTAAAACCAGTAGTTTTATATAATTGAAAATAGCTTACACAAAAATTAAATACTTCACTTATCATAATAGCTAAAAGATAGCCAGTTAATCCTAAAGAAGGCACTAAAAAATATAAAATACAAATTGTTAAAATTAAATCCAAAATATTACATATCATCACTCCGAATTGCTTATTTAGACCTTTTAACATACTATCTAATATATTATCTGGATACATGAATAAAATAAGTGGAGCGAGAATTCTTATGTATTTACCACATTCTATATTTTTAAATATCATTAAGCTAATTTGATTAGCAAATAACATAAAAATTATAGAAATACAAATAGAGAATATACTTGTAAGAAAAAATACCTTTTTACAAATATCTAATATTCTCTTTTTATATTGTTTAGCATTTAGACTTGTAAACTCTGGAATTAGCAAATTGCTAAAAGAGGTTATAAATACATTGGGAAACATAAGTAAAGACATTGTCATACCATTAATTTTTCCATATTCTGATAATGCTATGCTAAGTGGAAATCCAAATAATACTAATCTATTTGGAATAATAAATTGTTTTAAAGTAGATAAGCCAGAACGTATGTAAGAAGTAATAGAGACAGGGAGAGTAATTTTTAAAATTTTCTTTTTAAATGTAATTGTATTAATAGTACTTTTGCAATATTTTATACTATCAATTTTATATAAAATAAATAATAAACTGCAAGAAAAAATCTCGGAAATGACATCAGCTAAAATCAAACAAATGCATATATTTTCTATATTTTGAGTAGTATAAAAATTTAAAAGTAAAATGGTAACAATAATTCTAACAAATAGCTCAAAAACCTGAGAAATTGCACTTTTATAGGCTTTTCTTACAGCTGAAAAATATCCATTTATACAACTTGAAAAACTAATAAAAGGTAACCCTAATGCAATAAGTAAAATTGGAATAGAACTAACTTTTGAGTTTAGCCAATTTTCAGATATTATTCCTGAAAATAATATAACTAAAGCGCATGTTCCAATACCTAAAATTAAAGAGAAAATAAGGCAACTTCTAACAGCTTTTAAGCCATTAAAAAAATTTCCTTTTGCAAATTCCTCAGAAACAATGCATGTACATGCAAGGCTTAATCCAGCAGTTGCTAGAGTAATAGCAAACATATATACAGACATAACTAGGCTGAAAACTCCAATTGCTTCGGAACCAATTTTATTTGATACATATAAGTTGAAAATCATTCCTATGCTTTTCATAATAAAAGTGGTAATTGTCAAAATTAGTCCATTTATAAAAAATTTTTTTGTTCTTTTCAAAATATCACCAATTAATTTTATTGAGTTTTTTGGAGTAATATGTATGAACTAAAAAAATATATATAAAATAGATTTCAAAATTTACATAATTTCATATTATATATAAATATAATTATGAAAGGAGGTATAGATGTTTTGGAAGTAAAAGGTAAAAAAATAGGATTTGTACTTACAGGCTCTTTTTGTACATTTAGTAAAACTATTCCTAAAATGAAAGAGTTAATAAAAAGAGGTGCTCAAATAGTACCAATCATGTCATATAATGCTTATTCATTAGATACAAAATTTGGAAAGGCAAAAGATTTTATAGATGAAATAGAGAACATAACTGGCAAAGAAATTATCCATACAATACCAGATAGTGAACCAATTGGTCCTAAAAAATTAACAGATATAATGGTAATTGCACCATGTTCTCGGAAATACCATGTCAAAATTAGCATGTGATATTATAGATACACCAGCTACAATGGCAGCAAAATCACACTTAAGAAATGGTTTTCCTTTAGTAATTGCACCATCTACTAATAATGGACTAAGTGGAAATGCTGAGAACTTAGGTAGATTGCTAAATAGAAGAAATTATTATTTTGTGCCATTTAGGCAAGATAATCCAATTACAAAACCAAGGTCAATTGTTTTTGATGTAGAGTACATTATAAAAACCATAGAATATGCTTTAGATGGGGAGCAAATAAGTCCTATATTGCTTTAATTTGTAAAAATTATGTTAATAGTTTTATAAGACTATTGCAAAAAATAAAAACTTATAGTATATTTAAAATGTATACTATTTATTTAAAAGTAAATAATAAAACGGAGCTTATACAAAAGATTAGGAGGATTGTTTTATAATGAAAAATATCGAAAAAGGTATTACATTAATTGCATTAGTAATTACAATTATAATTTTATTAATATTAGCAGGAATAACTTTAGCAATGCTTACAGGAGAAAATGGAATTTTAAATAAGGCTAGTCAAAGTAAAATACAAACTATAATATCAGAAGAAAAAGAACAAATTATATTAGCTCATAATAATATTAAATCTGAAAAATTAGTTAATCAAGAAAATTTATCAATAAAGGCAAATGAACTTCAAAAAGAACTTGATAAACTAAATGCAAATGCAATAGTAAGTAATTTGGAAAATGAAACTACATTAATAATAGTTTTTACTGAAACAAAAAATAAATATTTCCTTTATGATACAAGTAAAATAGAAGGTCCTTATAAAGATGAAGAATTGGAAGAAGATTATGCAAAATTAGAACAATTAGAAAAAAAAGTCGCAACTTTGGAAAATAAAACAACAATGAAATCAAAAACAGAAACTGTTAGTAATATAAAGATTGAAAAAGCCATATGGAAACCAATTATATCAATAACGATAGAAGAATCTGGTTATGCAGATATATATGGAAATTATAATATGGTAAATAATAATATAGAAGCGTATAAGGGAATAAGAATTATTCAAAATAATACTGAGATAGCTGGAAATGGAAAAGGTGGAAAAGGTACAGAGATACAAGCATCAATTAGTTGTACAAGAAAAGTAGAGAAGGGAGATATAATTTATTTAGAAGCTTCTCAATGGATTAGTGTAGAAGCTTCTATTACTTCAGCTATACTACAAATTAACTATTTTTCTACTAATGAAGTAGAGCCTGAACCTAATTTAGATAAAAAACCTAAAATTGAAAGAATAGAAAATTTAGAAAATAAAGTATTAAAATTAGAAAATAAAACAAATGTTAAAAATTTAGTTAAGTATGAAAAAGACAAAAGTATTCCAACAGAAACATTGACAAAAGTTTCAACAATAACAATACCAGAGGATTGCTATGCAGATATTTATGCTTATTATGATATTATCAATAATGACTCAAGTGAATATACAGGAATTTGGGTATATAAAAATGGAGAAATTTTAGTTAATAAAGGAAAAGGAGGGCGTGGAGGATTAGCTTTTGATAGTGTAAGCTTAACAAAAGAATTAAAAAAAGGAGATATAATAGATTTATATGTTTCCCAATATACAGGAGGCACAAAAAATCTTAATTCAAGCCATCTTGAAATTTATTATATGCCATTAACAGAATTAGAAATAGAAGAAAAATCAGATAGTAAAACATTAAATGAAAGAATAAATGAATTATATGCAAAAGTTACAACATTAGAAAACAAAACTACAATGAAAACATTATCTGAACATGTTGAAGGCATCGTAGTACAACATGGAACTTCGGTAAAATTAGCAGAAATTACTATACCAGAAGATTGTTATGCAGACATTTATGCATATTATGCAATAAGCAATAATGATTCAAAAGAATATAAAGGAATTTGGTTATATAAAAATGGTGACTTTTTATGTGGAAATGGAAAAGGTGGAAGTGGTGGAAAAACAGCAAATGATGAAAATTGTATAAAAGAATTAAAAAAAGGTGATGTTATAACATTGTGTTGTGACCAATATACATCTGCTAATCAAACAATAGAAAATGCGAAAATTGTAATCAATTATTTTCCAAAATAAAAATAAAAACATGTTTAGGTTTTGTTACCTACATGTTTTTTTGTTGTATAGAAAATCGGAGATTTCCTTATAACATCAACGCATTTAATAGATGTTTATGAAAGCAAATATTCTTAAATAAAATGCAACTTCAAAAAAACGAACATTTTTTTGAAAAAAAGTATTGACAAAGAAAAAATGTTCGTGTATAATCATCTCATAAGAACGAACAAAAATTCTAAGGAGATGATTTTTATGAAAATAACAATAGTAAACAAAACTAAATTTATAAGGAGTGTAATCATTTTAGTAGCTTTAATATTTCTTATTTTATTAGGAATGACAAATACCTATTCTAAAACAGAAGTAGCTTATAAAGAAAATTATATTTTAGATGGAGATACTCTATGGTCAGTTGCTGAAGAGCAAACAAATACAAATGAATACTATAAAAATAAAGACATAAGAGAAGTAGTTTATGAAATAAAAAAAATAAATAATATAGAAGATGGAAAATTAGAAATAGGTCAAAAAATAGTTATACCATATTATAATATATAAATATATTGATGTTATAGGGAAATCTTCGATTTTCCTATACAACAAAAGAAGCATGATAAAATTTTTGACATTTGTAAAATTTTTCATACTTCTCATATTGTTTAATTTCAAATTTCTTACACATCAGCTAAAGGGTTACTTTCAACAGCATTACGAACTTGTTCATTACTAACATGTGTATAAATTTCAGTAGTAGCAATACTTTCATGTCCTAAAAGTTCTTGAAGAGCCCTAATATCAACTTGTCCATATTGATACATCAAAGTTGCTGCTGTGTGTCTTAACTTATGAACTGAATATTTTTTAGTATCAAGACCAGCAGCTCTTAGTTGATTAGAAACTATATTTTCTACTGTACGGTTACTAATTCGTACTTTTCGTTCACTTAAGAAAAGAGCTTTATCAGAAAATTTGCTATCATGTTTAACACCCTCTTTAGGTCTAACTTCTAAATAGTTAGCAATTGCTTTCATACAAGCTTTATTTAAATATATAGTTCTCTCCTTATTACCTTTTCCTATTACATTTAATTTACACTCACTAAAATCAATATCTTGGATATTGATACCAACCAATTCAGAAAGACGCATTCCACAATTTAAGAATAGAGTAATTATAGCATAGTCTCTATCACAATTCCTGTTATCTTCATTAGAAGTTATATCTAATAATTTTTTACTATCTTCTAAAGAAAGGTATTTAGGTAATCTTTTATCTAATTTTGGAGTTTCCAAATCTTGGGCTGGGTTTGTATCAAGTAATTTAGCATTTCTAGTTAAATACTTAAAAAATATCCTTATTGTTGAAACTTTTCTAGCTCTAGTAGTAGCTTTACTATGATATTCACGTGTTAGATATGAAATAAAAGCATGAATATCATTTAAGGTAATCTTTTTTATAGTATCAATTGTCATATCATTAATAGAAATAACTTTTAAATCTGTTTCATCTGTCAAATGAAAATGTATCTTGATAAACCTTAGAAACATAGTCAAATCATAATTATATTCTTTGATACTATTAGAAGACTTATTTAAAATGGTAATAGAATAGTCCAAAAAAGAATTTAAAAATTCTGGATTATCATCAGGTTTTATCATTTGCAAATACCTCCTATATTAAAAATCACAAGTATTATAAATTAATAATTATATTACAAATGTTACAATTGCATGGCTATCTAAGTTATCATGTAAAACAAAATCTTTATAACACAAATTATATTCTACATTTTTATCTGTTTTATTTAGCAATATTATAATAACACTTTTATCTGGATTTTTAAAGGCAGATACAGAAATTTTTTCAGAAAATTTATGGAAAAAAATTCGTCTGCTACCAGGTTTAATATATTTGGCAAAATGAGAAATGTAATAGAAAGTAGGTGTTTTAATGTAATTAATATTTTTCTTATCCATCATAATAGGACTATTACAATAATTTTTAGTATGATTTGGACCACCGTTTAAAATTTAAAACAATATTCCAGTCAATAAAGGCATTTACACCATGATTAAAATCTTCCATTATTTCACTAGCATACATTTCACAATTAAAAAGTTCATCTTGTGGATTAAAATGAGAATAACCAGTACAACCTTCTGTATGAAATAAAAGGTGTTTTGGAAATAAATTATTTAATCTACTAAGACTTTCAAAATGCCCACCAGTATACCAATGAAAAGCAATACCACTAGCATAATCTAAGCAATTATTATCAATTAAAGTTTCTAAACATCTTTCTAAAATAACATCTTTATTATGGTCCCATATAAGAAATTTAGTGTTTAACTTATGTTCTTTAAAAATAGGGAATAGGTAGTTTTTTAGTAAATCTGCTTCTTCTGTTGCTGAATACAAACAAGATTCCCATAATTGTTTAGCATTTGGTTCATTTTGAATTGTCATATATTGAATAGGTATACCATAACTTTTATAACTAAGAACATATTTAACTAAATAATTAGCCCATAATTTCTTATATTTAGATAATAATTTACCACCCATAATCAAATTATTATTATCTTTCATAAATTTTGGAGGTGACCATGGAGAAGAAATAATTTGTAGGTTGTTATTTCGATTTTGAGCAGCTTTAATAATTGGAATGACATATTTTAAGTCTCGGTCAATATTAAAGTCAGATAAATCATTCTCATAAGAATAAGAATAGCTATCTAAGGAGAAGTCACAACTACCAATAGAAATTCTAGTAAATTGATAATTTAATTTATCTTTTGAAAAATATTCATCTAAAATTCTTTCTGAAATATCCTTTTTTATAGTACTTAAAACATAACAAGCACTTTCTGTTAATGCTCCTCCAAAACCTAATATTTCTTGAAAAGTAATATCAGGTTCAACTCTAATAATTAAGTTTTCTATTTTTTTACTATTAGGTACAAGTTTTATTTTAGAAGAATGAAGTCGCAAATTTCTTTTTAAATTGGTTTCTATTTTTTCAATTTCCATATTTTTATTTTATGCTATTTATGTTATACTATGAATATATTTTTAAGAAAAAATATAAAAATATATTCAAAATGAAGGTAAAGTATTAATAAAAAAGTGTTATTAAAAGAAAGAAGCTAGAAAGGAATGTGATTTTAATTGCTACATAAAAAAGTAAAGAAGGGCAAAACAAATCAAGATGAAGAAGAATATACACCAAAAGCCTTTCAAAAAAATAAAAAATCTTCAGAAAAAAATGAAGCCAAGAAAAAAAGTAATAAAAAAAGTAATAATGTAAAAGGGAAAAAGAAAAATTCTAAAAGAAAATTAAAAAGATTCTTATTAGTTGCTTTCTTGATAATTATTATTGTTACTGGAATAAACATTGGGATTTCTGCTAATCGTTGGAAAATGCTTGCTAAAGAAATGTTTGCAAATGAAAATTCTATTGTTGTTGATATAGATGGTAATAAAATTGCAACATTAGGTTGTGAAAAAAAGAACCTAATAGTGCAAGCTGATAATATTCCCGATAATCTAAAAAATGCATATGTTGCTATTGAAGATGAACGCTTTTATTCACATGGAGGAATTGATATAAAAAGAACAGGTGGTGCTATTATATCTTATGTAACACATTTTGGTAAATCCTCTTATGGTGGAAGTACTATTACGCAACAATTAGTTAAAAACTTAACAGGAGACACAACAGATAGTATTACAAGAAAAGTCAATGAGTGGTTTAAAGCATGGCAGTTAGAAACATGTCTTTCTAAAGATAAAATATTGGAAGAATATTTGAATTTAATTTATGTAGGACCTAATATGTATGGTATAGAAACTGCTAGTCAATATTATTTTAATAAATCTGTTGAAGGTTTAAGTTTAGAAGAATGTGCTTACTTAGCAGGAATTAATCATTCTCCTAATTCATACAATCCTTTTGAAAATAAAGAAAATACTGAAAAAATTAATAAAAGAACAAAAACAGTTCTTAGTAAAATGCTAGAGCTAAACTACATTAACGAAGAAAACTATAATAATGCAATAGCTAACATTGATAAAGGACTAAACTTTAAAAAAGGAGAAATAAAATCTGAAGAAGCAATATATTCTTATCATACAGATGCTTTGATACTAGAAATAGTAAAAGATATTAGTAAAAAATATAACATATCTGAAAGTTTTGCTGAAAATTATATTAATATGGCTGGACTAACTATATATAGTACACAAGACACTAAAGTGCAAGAAAAAACAGAAGCAGAATTTGAAAAATCAAAATACAAAATACCATCTAAAAATAACAATGGTGACTTTTCACAAGCTGCAATGATTATTATAGACCACAAAACAGGTTATGTTGTAAGTTGTACAGGTGGATTAGGGAAAAAAACAAAAGCAAGACCACTAAACAGAGCAACACAAAGTATTCGTCAAACAGGTTCATCAATAAAGCCATTGTCAGTATTAATACCTGCAATTGATAAAAAAATAATTACATCAGCTTCAATTTATGATGATACTCAAAGAGATTTTGCAGATGGATACCATCCAACAGATTACAATCATGAACTAGGAGAAATAACTGTAAGAAGAGCTGTTGAATCATCTCAAAATATACCATTTGTAGAAATAATGGAGCAATTAAAGCCAAAAAATTCTATTCAATATTTAGAAAAAATGGGAATTACAACACTTACAGAAAAAGATGAAACCTTAGTTTTATCTTTGGGAGGTTTGCAACAAGGAATTAGTCCATTAGAAATGGCTGCAGCATATAGTACAATTGCAAATGACGGAGAATATATAGAACCAACTTTTTATTCAAAAATAGAAAATAAATTATGTAAAACAATTATAAAAACATCACAAGAAAAGCGAAAAGTAGTATCCAAAGAAGTAGCTTACATTGTAAAAGAAATGTTAACTCAACCAGTAATAGGTAGCAATGGAACGGCAACTTATTGTAAAATTTCCGGAGTAGATGTTGCAGCCAAAACAGGTACAACTGATGAAAATTATGATAGATGGCTTTGTGGATTTACACCATACTATACAGCTGTTACTTGGTATGGATTTGATATAAATGAATCTATTGAATATAACAAAAAAAACCCAGCTGGATTATTATGGGCTAATGTAATGTCAAGAATACATACAGGTTTAAATAGTAGAAAGTTTGAAAAGCCAAATTCTATTTCAAGTTGTACAATATGTGCTAAAACTGGAAAACGAGCTACAAACCGGTTGTCCTAATACTTATATAGAATATTTTTTAAAGAATACTATTCCTAATTTATGTAATGAACATTCTGGTACAGAAGTAAAACAAAATACAAATCATACTACACAAAATAAATCGAATGAAACAATACAAGGAATTACACATGATATTGATGTAGAAGACCCACAACAAATTGTTCAGCAACAGTCACCAAAAAATAATAATATCAACAATAATATAAATAATACTATTATTAATAATGATAATAAAACAAATACAAATACAAACATAAATACAAACAATAATACAAATAACAATATAACAAACACAAACAAAACTGAAACAAATAATACAAATACTAATAGTAATAACAACAGTATTATTAGTAACTCTAATATAAATACTAATAGTTCAAATAGTAATACAAATTCAAATAACAATAAAACTGAAAATATTGACATATAGTTAACTATATATGATACAATAAAAAACAAAGAAAGGAATGATATAAAAATGGAAAAAGCTAAAGTTTATTTTTCAAAAGAAATAACACCACAAAATGTAGTAAATATATTTAAAAAATTAAATAAGGAATTACCAGGCAAAATTGCTGTAAAAGTTCATTCAGGAGAAAGAGGCAATCAAAACTATCTTCATCCAGAATTTATGAAACCAATTATTGAATATGTAAAAGGCACAGTAGTTGAATGTAATACAGCTTATGAAGGTGCTAGAAACACAACTGAAAAACATACAAAATTAATGGAAGAACATGGTTGGTCAAAATTCTTTGATGTTGATATTATGGATGCTGAGGGGAACGATAAAATCCTTGAAATTCCTAACGGAAAAATAATAAATAAAAACTATGTAGGAAAAAATATTGATAATTATGACTCTATGTTAGTATTATCACATTTCAAAGGGCATCCAATGGGAGGATATGGTGGAGCATTAAAACAATTGTCTATAGGGGTTGCTTCTGGTCATGGAAAAAGATACATTCATTGTGTTGGAGATGAAAACGGAACAGAAGAAGACATGTTTAAAGTTGACCAAAATCAATTTTTAGAAGCAATGGCAGACAGTGCTTCATCTGTTGTTAAATATTTTGGTGAAAATATTGCATATATAAATGTTATGTGCAATATGTCTGTTGACTGTGATTGTTGCTATATAGCAGAAGATCCTTGTATGAAAGATATAGGAATTCTAGCTTCTTTAGACCCAATTGCAATAGACCAAGCTTGTATTGATTTAGTAAAAAATTCAAATGATCCTGGCAAAGAACATTTTTTAGAAAGAGTTAATTCAAAAAATGGAACACATACAATAGATTCTGCAGTAGATTTAGGGTTTGGAACAAAGGAATATGAATTAATAAATATTGATTAATATAACAATAGTATTTATAAAAATAAGGAGGATTTTATAATGATTGAAAAAGTAGAAACAATAAAAAAACAAAAAAGCTTAGGAGAAATATTGTCAAATAAAAAAGCAAAATATATAGTAGGAACACTTTTATTAAGTGGTATAGGTATAGCTTTACCAAGAGTTTTTCATGTATTAGCAGGTACAAGTAGTGGGGCAACATTTTTACCAATGCATATTGCAGTATTAATTGCTGCATTAGTATTTGGAGCAACAAGTGCCTCAATTGTAGGAGGGGCTTCAATAATATTTAGTTATTTGTCAGCAGGTATGCCTACAATAGAACGATTACCATATATGCTAATTGAACTTATTATTTATGCAATTTTATTGAGTGTATTTAATAAGAAATTCAATTCTTATATATCTTTACTAGCAACAATTATTGTAGGTAGGGTTATTTATTCAGCAATATTATTTATAGCAATTAATATATTTGAATTACCTACTTATGGAATATCTGTAATTCAAAGTATTATAACAGGATTACCAGGTATTGTTATTCAATTAGCTTGTGTACCAATAATTGCAAGAGTAATCAGGAAAGGAATTAATTTAGATGACTAAATTAGAAGAAATAAAGGAAATATTACATCAAAAAAATGCTTCATTAGTGGTATCTTATAGTAATGGAGAAATAAAAGAATATTATAAAAATAGAATAAATGATATAAAAGAAATTTTAAAAGAAAATCCATTAGCATTAAAAGATGCAATTATTGCAGATAAAGTAATTGGTAAAGTTGCAGGAAGTATTTTAACTGTTGCAGGTGTTAAAGAAATTTATACAGATGTTATTAGTAAATTTGCTATTCCTGTATTAGATAAAAATAACATTACGTATGATTATGGCAAATTGGTAGATTATATTCAAAATAATGACAAAAGTGGAATGTGTCCAATGGAAAATAAATATAAAGATGAAACAAACATATATGTAATTTACAATGAAATGTTAAAATAAAAAGAACATTCATAAAATTTTGATATACAAATCAAGAAATTATATATGTTTAAATTAATTTAATATTATTATAATAAAAATCATTGAAAATACATGTGTAAATTCGATGATTTTTAATTTTTTACACAAATTTGCTAAAGCAAATTATGAAGAATAATCTAAAAGATTAGAACTTTTTAAATGTCTCTTTTGTTTAGGTAAAAGAAAAATTAAAAATTTTAAAAAAACTATTGACAGTTGAGTAGACATTCACATATAATATGAACAGAGTTGAATAAATACTCAACTATCATGGTAAAATATATAAGATAGGAGGAAATTAAATGTCTAGGAATGAATTTATATGTGATTGTAGTGTAATACATCAAGATGTTGTTGATAAAACAAAAAAAAGTATGCCAGAAGAAGATACATTTAATAAACTAGCAGAATTTTTTAAAATTCTAGGAGATACTACTAGGGTAAAGATATTGTTCGCATTAGACAAAAACGAAATGTGTGTATGTGATATTGCAAATGTTTTAGGAATGAGTAAATCATCTATTTCACATCAATTAGGAACGTTGAGAAGAAGTAGTATTGTTAAGTGTAGAAAATCAGGTAAAGAAGTTTTTTATATGCTAGATGATGACCATGTAAAAGAAGTGTTTGAAATAGGTATAGAACATATAGAACACAAAAAATAAAAATTCGGAGGTAAATAAGATGAAAAGTAAATTTAAAGTAAAAGGATTAGATTGTGCAAATTGTGCAGCAGACCTAGAAAGAGCAATACAAAAAGTAGATGGTATAGAAAGTGCTAATATAAATTTTATGACAGAAAAAATGGAAATTGAATATGATGAAACAAGAAAAGATGAAATTATGCAAAATGTAAAAAAGACTATAAAAAAAGAAGAACCAGATGTAACAATAGAAGAAGTGTAGGTGGCTGGCTATATGAAGAAAAAGAGAATTAAAATTATAATAGCTCTTGTATTATTTTTTATTGCACTTATAATTAATTTTAATAATGAATGGATAAATAATGCAATATATATCATTTCTTATATCATTGTTGGATTAGAAATTGTAAGAAAAGCAATGAGAAATATTAGGAGAGGAAAAATCTTTGATGAAAATTTCTTGATGTCAATTGCAACAATTGGAGCATTTGTAATTGGAGAATTTCCAGAAGCAGTAGCAGTTATGTTATTTTATCAAATAGGAGAATTATTCCAAAGTTATGCAGTAGATAAATCAAGAAAATCAATTTCAAGTTTAATGGATATAAGACCAGATTTTGCGAATGTAGAAAGAAATGGAAAACTAGAAAAAGTTGCTCCAGATGATATAAAAATAGGTGAAATAATTATTATTAAACCTGGGGAAAAAGTTCCATTAGATGGTTATGTAATAGAGGGACAGTCAAGTCTTGATACAAAGGCATTAACAGGAGAATCTCTACCACGAGAACTAACAGAGGGAGAAGAAGTATTGAGTGGCTGTATAAATCTAAATGGTGTTATAAAAGTAGAAGTAACAAAAGAATATGGAGAGTCAACAGTAAGTAAAATATTAGATTTAGTTGAAAATGCAAGTAGTAAAAAGTCAAAATCAGAACATTTTATTACAAAATTTGCTAGATACTATACACCAATAGTAGTTGTTATTGCAGTAATTCTTGCAATATTACCACCACTTATTGTAAAAGATGCAACATTTTCAGATTGGTTATATAGAGCATTATCATTTCTAGTAGTATCTTGTCCTTGTGCATTAGTTATTTCAATACCATTAAGTTTTTTTGGTGGAATAGGTGGAGCATCTAAAATGGGCATTTTAATAAAAGGAAGTAATTACTTAGAACAATTATCAAATACAGAAATAGTTGTATTTGATAAAACAGGGACATTGACTCAAGGAGTTTTCGAAGTACAAAAAGTTAAAGCAATAAATATAAGTGAAGAAGAATTGCTAAAGGTTACAGCATATAGTGAAAATTATTCAAATCATCCAATTGCATTATCTGTAAAAAAAGCATATAACAAAGAAATTGATGAAAAACAGATTATAAAAACTGAGGAATTATCAGGACTTGGAATTGTTGCAAAAATTGGAGAACAAGATATATTAGTTGGTAATGAAAAATTGATGAATGAAAAGCAGATTAAATTTGAAAAATGCAATGACATAGGAACTATTTTGTATGTTGCAATAGAAGGAAAATATGTAGGATATATAGTAATTGCAGATAAAATAAAAGATGATTCTATAAAAGCAATACAGAAATTAAAGAAAAACAATATAAAACAAATAATAATGCTAACAGGAGATAGAAAAAATGTTGGTGAAGAAGTTAGCAAAAAATTAGGATTGGATAAAGTTTATACAGAACTATTACCAGACGGTAAGGTAGAAAAAGTAGAAAGTTTATTAAAAGAAAGAAGCGAAAAGGGTAAACTTGTATTTGTAGGAGATGGAATAAATGATGCTCCAGTTTTAGCAATTTCTGATATAGGTATAGCAATGGGAGCTTTAGGAGCAGATAGTGCAATAGAAGCTGCAGATGTCGTGCTTATGACAGATGAACCATCAAAAATTGTAAGTGCTATCAATTTATCAAAGAAAACAATGAGGATTGTTAAGGAAAATATAGTATTTGCTATCTTTGTAAAGACACTTGTTTTGATTTTAAGTGCATTTGGCATATCAACTATGTGGGAAGCTGTATTTGCTGATGTGGGAGTATCATGTATTGCTATTATAAATGCTTTAAGAGTATTAAGAGTAAATTATACTAGATAATTCGATTATTCAAAAGTAATTTATTTGCAAAAAGGCTACACAAATAAAAAATAATGTGATACAATAAAAAAAGAAAATTATAAGTTAGAGGATTTGAGACCTTAAAAATATACAAAGAAATAAAAGGAGGAAAGAGTATGAGTCGGACACAGTAAATGGCATAACATACAAGCCAAAAAAGGAAAAGCAGATGCTGCAAGAGGAAAAATATTTACAAAATTAGGAAGAGAATTATTAATTGCAGTAAAAGAAGGTGGACCAGATCCATCTGGAAATTCAAAATTAAAAAATGTAATTGCAAAATGCAAAGCAGCAAATATGCCAAATGACACGATAAATAATGCTATAAAAAAAGCATCTAGTAGTAACGAAAACTATGAAGAAATTATATATGAAGGATATGGACCAAATGGAGTAGCTGTTATAGTAGAAGCAGCTACAGACAACAAAAATAGAACAGCAGCAGATGTAAGACATGCATTTGACAAAGCAGGTGGAAACTTAGGAACAAGCGGATGTGTATCATATATGTTTAACAAAAAAGGAATATTAATTATTGAAAAAGCAACAACAACTATGGAAGAAGACGAATTAATGATGCTTGCAATTGAAGCAGGTGCAGAAGATTTTGTAGCACATGAAGAAATTTATGAAATTACAACCGAGCCTTCTGACTTTACAGCTGTTAGAGAAAAACTAGAAGAAGCTAACATAGAGTTTATAGAAGCAGAAGTGCAAATGATTCCAACAACAACAGTTGCATTAGATGAAAAAGGTGTAGAAAAAATGGAACGTTTAATCGAAAAGCTAGAAGATTTAGACGATGTTGCTAATATTTATCATAACTGGGAAGAAAATTAAATCAACTTTTTAAATTAAGTTATTAATAAAAAGGGAGAATTGTAAAATGGGACCAAAGAAAAACAGTAAAATAATTTTAATATTGATAATATCAACAATATTGTTAATTTTATTAACAAGTTTAGCTTTTGCTTATTTTGCAACAGATATGTTCAAAAGCAATAAAGATTTGTTTTTTAAATATATAACACAAGTTGGAATTGATGAGCAATTAAGCCAATATTTTGAAAAGCAAAAAACAACACCATATCAAAATCAAGGAACATTTGAACCTAATATTTCAACTGAAGGTAGCCAAACAAAAGAATATGAAGCAGTTAATAATTTCAACATTAGTTTTTCAGGGCAAACTGATAAAATAACAGATAATTTTGCACAAGACATTACTTTGAATTATTCAAATGATATTACATTTCCTATAAGTCTTAGAAAAGTTGGAAACATCATTGGTTTGCAAACTGAATATATAGGAAGTAAATATATTGCAGTAGAAACAAACAGCCAAGATAATGAAGCTTTAGAATCTTTGAATGAAGTAATAGAACAAATAGAAAAAGCAAAAAAACTTAGCAATCTGCCATTTAGCAATGAAGAATTGAAGCAAATACAAGATACATATATAAATATAATAAATAATGAATTACAAGAAAGTCAATTTTCTAAAGAAGATAATAGATATAAATTAATTATAAATGGAGAGCAATTTAAAAATATATTAGTTAAAATACTAGACACTTTAAAAAATGACCAAAAAACTTTAGACAAATTAAATGAATATTTAGAAGAACAAAAAAATTCACTAAAGCTAACAGCAACTAATATTGACAATTACAAAAAAACTCTTGAACAAGAACAAAATGGAAATGATATAAATTACGAAATTACAATTTTTGCACAAAAAGATAAAACAAACAAAATAGTAATATCAAATGATGAATTAATAATCACAATCGAAAAAGAAAAATCTGATGACTTTCTTAAATATAAAGTATCTTTAGAAGATAAAGATGAAAGTGGCAATTTAGGATTTTCTTTTAGTGCAAACTATACTGGATTAAGTGGATTACAAAACGTAAAAGAAGAATATATTATTGAAAGAACAGTTGACCCTAGTAAAAATATAATAAATAATGTACAAACAGAAAAAAATAATACAAGTGAAAAAATAACTACTAAATATCAATTTAATAATCAAATTGACTTTATAGAAAATGCAAATATAGAAGAGTTATCTGATAACAACTCAATGATACTAAATAATTATGAAGAAGAAAAAGTTACTAACTTTTTAGAACAAGCAGAAGAAAGAATACAAAAGGTAAACAAACAACAAATGGAACAATTAGGATTAGAAGAATACCAAAATCCATTAATTCAAATGTTTTCTCCAGGATTAGGATTATTTATATATAACCAAGCTACTGACGTTGTAAATAATACAAACATTTCAGAAGCAGAAATAAATGCATTTAATAGCAAATTTGAAAACTATGAAAGCACAAACCTACGAGGTGTTACAGTAAAAGGTTTGCTATCTACAATTCAAACAAATAATGCATGGCAAAACAGCAAAAAAATAGAAGAAATTCATTTTAATGGTGAAGAATATGAAGTAACAGACCAAAACATATCATTCTTAAAAGACAGTGTAGAATTAGAAACAACATATAGAGTAGAATTTGAAAGAGACGAAGAAACAGGAATAATATACAGAGCTGTCATCAACAAAAAATAAAATAGTTCTAAAATTTCAAAAAAGAACATATATTATAGAATAATATATGTTCTTTTTGTCGCGTTGGGGACGTTTCTTTTGGGACATTTTTATGTAAAGGAGTGAGGATTTGAAGGATATAGAAGAGATTTTAAGATATTTTCCAAATTCAATTTATACATTACTTAAAAATACACTAATTCAGGATATAAATTTACAAAACGACTTGCAAGAAATAAGAATCAGAGTTGGAAGATTTATCTTACTAAAAACAAGACAAGCTGATATTATTATTGATTATCAAATTACAACAAGTGAAATTTTGCAAATACTAGAAAAACTTTGTGAAAATTCAATATATGCTTATAAAAATCAAATATGTGAAGGATTTTTAACTGTAAGGGGTGGACACCGAATTGGTATAACAGGAACAGCAGTTACAGAAGAGAATAAAATAGTCAATTTAAAATATATAACAAGCCTAAACTTTAGGATTGCAAGAGAAGTTATTGGATGTAGTAATCAGATTTTAGAAGATATTATTGATTTTGAAAATCATAGTATTTACAATACGTTAATTGTATCTCCACCAGGAAAAGGAAAAACAACAATGTTAAGAGATATTATTAGGAACATTAGCAATGGAATTGATAAAATACATTTTAAAGGTCTAACTTGTGGGGTTGTAGATGAAAGAGGAGAAATAGCTGCTATGTATAAAGGAGTACCTCAAAATGATGTAGGAATAAGAACAGATATAATAGAGAATATCAGCAAATCAAAAGGAATGAGAATGCTAATTCGTTCAATGGCACCAGAAGTTATTTGTTGTGATGAAATTGGTTCAAAAGAGGATATACAAGCAATTCGGAGAAGCAATAACAGCTGGAGTAAAAGGTATTTTTACAAGTCATGGAAAAAACATGGAAGATATAAAAAACAATACACAAATCAATTATTTAATAGAAACAAAACAAATAGAAAAAGTGCTTTTTTTATAAAAAAGGTTCTAAATCAAAAACACTCTGAATATAATACATAAATGAGAAAGGAATGTAATAAAATGCAGATTATAAAATATTTTATATTATTTATCATATTAGTGGTATGCAGTTTAATAGGAAAATACTTGTCACAAAAATATGTAATACGAGTAAACGAATTAGAAGAAATGAAAAATGCACTAAATATATTTAAAACAAAAATAAAATTTACATATCAGCCTATTCCTGAAATTTTTGATGAAATAGTACAAGTTAGCAATCAAAATATAGGTCAAATATTTTATTTAGCAAAAGAAAAAATGAAAAATGAAACAGCAAATATAGCATGGGAACAAGCCATCGACGAATGTGAAAATAGTTTAATAACAGAAGACAAAAATGCATTAAAAACACTGTCAAAATTATTAGGACAAACTGATGTAGAGGGGCAAATAAGTCAAATAGAAATAACACAAAAACTTCTCGAAAGTCAATTAAAAGAGGCACAAGAACAAAAAGCAAAAAACGAAAAACTATATAGTAAACTAGGAACAACAATAGGACTAGCCATAGTAATAATTTTATGCTAGGTAACTAACAAATATCGTACATATAAATAAAATAAAAGTTATAAATTTTACCATTCAAATTTTTTTAAACAATTTAAATAAAGAAAGGAATGAAAAATATGGACATAAACTTATTATTCAAAATAGCAGCAATAGGAATACTTGTTGCTGTACTACACCAAGTATTAGTAAGAGCAGGAAGAGAAGACCAAGCAATGATGACAACATTAGCAGGTCTAGTAATTGTTCTAACTATGGTAATTAAAGAAATAAGTGGACTATTCAACACGGTACGAACAATCTTCAACTTATAATTTGGGCATAAATGGGACAGGCACTGAATATCCCTTTTGGGCATAATTGGGACAGGCACTGAATGGCCCAAGATGAATTCTTTTGACAAAATAGGATTGAAGGAGGTCAATAGGATAGTGGAAATTATTAAGATAATTGGAATTGCTCTTGTTGCTCTCATTATAATTATTTTATTGAAACAGTATAAACCAGAATTTGCAATTTACATTAGTTTGCTAACAGGTGTATTGATTTTGATTTTGGTAATGGACGAACTTAAAGGAATTATTGCATTATTACAGTCACTTGCTAGCAAGGCATCAATTAATGGAAATTTTTTGACGTTATTAATAAAAATAACGGGAATTGCCTTTTTATCGGAATTTGCCGTTAGTGTTTGCAAAGATTCTGGAGAAGGAGCTATTGCTAGTAAAATTGAAATAGGTAGCAAAATTATAATTATATCAATGTCCATTCCAATTTTATCTAGTTTATTAGAAATAATTCTAAAAATTTTGCCATAATGATATTGTAAGTATGTAATTTACATAAAAATGTCCCAAAAGAAACGTCCCCAACATACCATTTTTAAAAGGAGTACAAATGAAGAGGTTAAGAATTGTTATATTGTTTTTTGTAATTATTATATTGTCTATTACTAAGATTTATGCTAGCCAAGGCCAAGACGATATGATTAAGGAACAACAAGAGGAGTTTGGAATACAGAATTTTTTGAAGAGTTCTAAGGAGTATATGGGTGAGTTTTTTGAAGATGTTGATGTTAATGATATTTTGCAAGATGCAATGAAAGGAGAGGTTGATAATGGAAGTTTAGCAAAGAGATTTTTGAGTTTATTGGGTAAAGAGTTTGTAACGTCTATAAAAGCATTAGGAAGTATTTTGGCAATTATTGTGATACATAGTGTTTTGAAGTCTATTAGTGAAAGTTTAGAGAATGATAATATTTCTAAATTGATTTATTATGTGCAATATATATTAATTATTACAATTGTTTTAACAAGTTTTTCAGATATTGTAAAAATGGTACAAGATACTACAACTAATTTGGTGGCTTTTATGAATATGTTAGTTCCTCTTCTGATTACTTTGATGATGTCTACGGGAAGTATTGCAACAAGTGGTGTGATTGAGCCTATTATCTTATTTATGATAAATTTTATTGGAAATATGATACAAGATGTTTTGCTTCCTCTTATTATGATTTTTGTAGCTTTAGTGATACTTTCAAAACTATCCAGTCAAGTAAAAATAGACAAGTTGTCTAAGTTTATGAAATCAGGAATTGTATGGTTTTTGGGAATTATTTTAACTATATTTGTAGGGGTAGTTTCGCTAGAGGGAACAATGTCAAGTAGTGTAGATGGAATAACTGCTAAAACAACAAAAGCAGTAGTAAGTAGTGCAATACCAGTTGTTGGAAAAATTTTAGGAGATGCAGTAGATACTGTTCTTGGATGTGGAATTATTTTGAAAAATGCAATAGGACTAGTTGGAGTTATTATAATATTAGGAATATGTATTGTACCAATTATTAAATTGTCATTGATGACTATCTTGTATAAATTGTTAGCAGGAATTACTCAGCCAATTGCAGATGAAAAAATAACATCTCTTCTGGAACAAATTGGTGACATTTTTAAAATGTTTTTGGCAATTTTAAGTAGTATTTCTTTTATGATTATAATTGGAACAACATTAGTTTTGAAGATTTCTAATAGTGGAATGATGTATAGATAAAGGAGAAAAATAAAAATGATAGAATTTATGAGCTCTTGGGTAAAAAGTCTAGGTTTAACAATTGTTATTGTTTCTATTTTAGAGATGTTACTGCCTAATAATAAAACAAAAAAATACATAAGAGTAGTAATGGGAGTATATGTATTGTTTAGTTTGATTTCTCCATTTATTAGTAAAAAAGATAGTTTAAATCTAAACGAAATAGACTTTGAAAACTATGCAACAAGAGAGACAAGCACAACTTTAAATCAAAGTTCAATGGAAGAACGAATAAAGGAACTGTATATACAGGAAATGGAAAAAGACATTTCTAAAAAATTAAAAGAGATGGGCTATGTAACGACAACTTGCAAAGTAAAGGCAAAAATATCAGACAATGAAGAAGAAACAAAAATAAATAAAATAAAGATAAAAGTACAAAAACAAGAAGTAAAAAAAGAAGAAAGTATAGAAAACCAAGTGGTAGCACAAATTCAAAAAGTAAAGCCTGTTAATGTAAAAGAAAATCAGGAAGATAAAACAACAGATGAAAAAGATACAAAAGTAAATAAATCGGATATTCAAAACATTAAAAAGTTTTTAATAGAAGAATATGGGGTGAATGAAAAATGTTTAGAGATAAATTAAATCAAATTTTTAAATTAAATTCAGAAGATGATGGTGGAAATAATAAAAAGAAAATTGAAAATTTAGTTTTCTTTGTAGTATTACTTATAATAACAATTGTTATTATAAACTTAATTTGGAATGGTAAGAAAAATACAGGAAAAGAAGAAAATAGCAGTAGTTCTAAGCAACTGGCAATGAGCAATAATACTACAAACAAGATAGATACTAGTACTACACAATCAGATGATTTGGCAAAGCAACTAGAACTAATACTTAGCAAAATTCATGGTGTTGGGGATGTTAATGTATTTGTCAACTATTCTCAGACAAGTGAGGTAGTTGCTATGTACAATGAAACTACAAAAACAAGCAATACAGAAGAAAACGATACATCTGGTGGAATTAGGAAAATACAAGAAACAGACAGTCAAAAAGACATTATATATCAAGAACAAAATGGAGAAAAAACACCAATAACACAAAAAGTTATTCAGCCGAAGGTTGAGGGAGCAATAATAACTGCAAAAGGTGCTGGAAACACAGAGATAAAGGCAAATATAATACAAGCAGTGGAAGCAGTAACAGGACTTGCAACACATAAAATTCAAGTATTTGAAATGAATTGATGTATTTGGGCTTAAAGTCCCAAAATACATTAGATAAGGAGTGAATGTAAATGAAATTATTTAAGAAAAATCAAGTTATTATTTATGTAATTGTATTAATGTTAATGACAGCAGGTTATTTAAATTATACAACAAATACAAATAAGCAGGCATCTTTGGAAACAGCCATGCAAATAGAGGCAAGTGATGATATGCAATTAGCAGATATTGGAGATGCAACTTTAGTAAATAGCAATGATGTGGTAGAAGAAAAAAAAGAAAGTACTGAAAATTTGGACACAAATATTAATACTTCAAGTAATTCTAATATAAATAATGAAGTTAATATTCAAGATACAAAAAAAGATGATGAAACTGTGCAAACAAATAGTAATAATGGTAATGATTATTTTGCTAAGTCTAAATTAGAGAGGGATACAATGTATTCACAGATGTTAGAAACCTATGAAAAGGTGTTAAATAGTAGTAATTCATTAGAAACACAAAAACAAGTAGCTACACAAGAAATTCAAAAAATTAATGAAACTAAAAATAGTATTATGATTTGTGAAAATTTAATTAAAACAAAAGGATTTGAAAAAAGTATTATTTTTGTTAATGGTGATAGTGTTAGTGTAATTATTGGAGCTATTGAGATTAAGCAAGAAGAAGTTGCTCAAGTTCAAAATATTATTTCAAGAGAAATGAAAAAAGAAGTTGAAAATATACATATTGCAACTAAATAAGGGCAAAAAAATAAGCCCTTTTTTTTAGGCAATATTCTTGGTCATTTTTCTAATATATTCTCCTATTTCTTCATTAGTCAATTCTAATTCTGTGATTAAATTCCTAAGAACATCTCTTCTTGGTATGTCTTCTTCGTTATCTATTCTAACATATTGCCTTAAGCTAATACCAAGTAATTCTGACATCTGCTCTTGGGTGTATTTCTTGAGTTTCCTTTTTTCTTTTATCATAAAATCACCTTATATTTAAAATTATAACCATTATTACATAAATTAGATAATAATTGTATTGACATTTTAAGACATGTTTAATAAAAGGTATAAATAATATTTTATATAAAATGCTATGAAAAAATATCAAATTATGATATAAATGATGTAGTTCAATATGCACACACTTTAAAACAAATATGTAAAATAGGTATTTTATCTAATTTATCTTCGTTAGATAAGCAAAGATTAGATAAACAAGTTGATTTAAAACAATTTGATTATGTATGGCTTTCATTTGAAATGAACTGTCGTAAACCAAATAAAAGAATCTACGAAATGGTTGAAAAAGAATGTAAATTTGAAAATAATAATATTTTATTTATAGATGATTGTAAAGAAAATATAAATGTTGCAAAAAAAATGGGGTGGAATACCTGTAATGCTGATGGACATGAATTGTATAAAATAAAAGAAAGCATTAATAAATTTTTAAAAAAGGAGATTGATTAATTTGAAAATAGGAATAGATGTAGATGGAGTAATAATTGATTATGAGAGAGTATTAAGAGCTTATGGAGATTTATATGACTTCATAGAACTAAAAAAAGAGGGAATTATTAATAGAAATGAACATCTTTTAAGAAACAGATATAATTGGACAGAAGAAGAAAGAATAAACTTCGTTAACAATTATTTTCTAAAGCTTTCAAAAAAAGCAACACTATTACCAGCTGCAAAAGATGTAATAAAGATGTTACAAGATGAAAAACATGAATTTATTATAATATCTGCAAGAGGTGGAATGATAGAAGAAATAAAAGATGTTGCATTAGAGCAATTTAAAGAAAATGATTTAGAATTTAGTAAATATTATTGGAAACAAGAAGACAAACTAGAAATAGCCAAAAAAGAAAATATAGATTTTATGATTGATGACAATTATGAGATATGTAGAAAAATGTCAGAAAATAAAATAAAAACAATTTATTTCAGAGATAAGGAAATGAAGAAATTAGAACAAAATCAATATTTAAAAGAAGTTAGCAATTGGGGAGAAATATATAGATATATTAAGGAGATACAAAACAATGAACTTGAAACAACAAATTGAAAGTTACAAACCATATAACGAACAAGAAGAAAATGACAAACAGTTAATGTTAAAATATATAGATACCTTTGAGGACGTCTTAACAAGAAAAAACAAAATGTGCCACTTTACAGCATCAAATTGGATTGTAAACAAAGAAAGAACAAAAGTATTAATGATTTATCATAACATTTATAAATCTTGGGCATGGACAGGTGGACATGCAGATGGACAAAGCAATTTATTAAAAGTTGCATTAAAAGAAGCACAAGAAGAAACGGGACTAGAAAATTTAAAACTATTAAGTGAAGAAATATATGGACTTCAAATACTTACAGTAGATAGTCACATAAAAAAAGGAAAATTTGTACCATCTCATTTACATTTAGATTGTTGTTTTTTATTAGAAGCATACGAAAACGAACCATTAAAAATAAAAGAAGATGAAAATAGTGGTGTAAAATGGATTGATATTGATAAAGCAATAGAAATTACAAAAGAGGAAAAAATGAAACCAATATATAAAAAATTAAATAAGAAACTAAAAGATAGAGCAATATAGTTTGTATGTAGCTTCAGAGCGAAGTGGGAAAGGAAAGATAAAAATGCAAAAAGAAGTAAAAGATAGGAATCCCCAAATATTTGGGTATAGTATATGGAGAATACTTGCATACTTTATTTTGTATAGTGTAATTGGGTATCTCATAGAAACCATATTTGGAATTATAACAAAAGGAACTTGGGAAAGTAGACAAAGCTTTTTATATGGACCATTTTGTGGAATTTATGGTGTAGGAGCAGTTATAATGATTTTATCACTTCAGCATTTTAACCAAAACAATAATAGATTATTCATAGGTGGATTTATAGTAGGCTCAATTGTAGAATATATCATAAGTTGGTATGGAGATATATTTTTACATGTAAAATGGTGGGATTATTCTGATATGCCACTAAATATTAATGGCAGAATATGTGTATTTTTTTCAATATTCTGGGGACTTTTAGCAATTTACCTAATATCATATGTAAATCCTAAAATAGATAGATTAATTAATTGGATAAAATCAAAAATATCATCTAAAAAATTAAAAACATTAACAGCAACAGTTACAATACTTTTATTATTAGATTGTTTATTAACAGGTTATGCATTAGAGTTTTTTATAGTTAGAAAAATCCACGAAAATGATATACAAGTAGCTTATAAAGAAGAAATAGACAAACTTTATAATAAAATTTATAATGATGAAAAGTTAAGTAAATTTATAAATAAATTTTGGGGAGACAAAAAGATGATAAAGACATTTCCAAACTTAAAAACTATGGACAAAGAACGGAAATATTGTTTATTTTGATTGTTATGTAGGAGATATAAAGCCTTATTATTACAAATTTCACTTTAGAGAAAATAGTATATTCAAAAAAGAGAAATAATGTCAAAATTTGCATTATTCTCTTTTTTTCTTACTACCTTAAAATAACTACATATCAAAAGAAGATAAAGAAGATTTTTAATTTGTATCTTTTGTAAAATTTTGAAACTTTTTGGCAACATTTAACGATTATATAATAAAGGGGGAAGAAATTTGGGTACTCGGATTAACAACAAAAGATTTTGAAGAAATATATAAAAACACATATAAACAAACATTAAAATTTATAATAGTAAAATGTAATAATATAGATGATATTAACGATATAATACAAGATACATATATAGAATTACTGAAAATAATAAAAAAGAAACAACCACTAGAAATAGATAATCTTAATAGCTATATTTTAGGAATTGCAAACAATATAATAAAAAGGCACTACTATAAAAAGAAAAAAGAAAATATAGTTTACTATTATTCAAAATACGAAAATGATATAGAACTAGAAATAAAAGATGATTTCGATTTAGAGCAAGATATTATTACTAAAGAAAATGTATCACAAGTATGGGAATACTTAAAAAATAAAAACATCGAAGTAACAAAGATTTTTTATTTATATTTTGCGTTAGGTTTAAAAATATCAGACATATCAAAAGAACTAGAAATGACAGAATCAAATGTTAAAAATAAGATTTATAGAACCTTAAAAGAATTAAAAAAATATATACAGAAAGGATGTGAGAAGTATGATTAACAAAGCCTTTAGTGAATATATGGAACAAATAAACAATATGGAAACTAATTATAAAAAAATTATATCAAAAAAGAAAGGAGTGGTTAAAATGAAAAAGAAAATCTTAAATATTGCAGCAGTATTTCTAGCAGTTATAATTCTAGGAGTTGCATCTACACAAATTTATGCAAAAATCCAATGGGACATTCAATTTAAAGAATATCAAAATAGGGAAGTAATGGAAGCAAAAGCAAACATAGAAGAACTTATAAATATGGAATATGTTAAACAAGACGGAATTAGTGCTAAGGTAGATTCTATTATACTAACAGATGATTCATTTGACGCAAATATTAGTTTCAAATTTGATGAAGATAAAGTTGTAAATTCAGAGACATTTGGTTATGGGTATGCAATTTATGATGAAAACAAAAACATTTATCAAATATTTTCTAGGATGCATTTAGATAATAGCCAAAAATTTGACAATACAGTGCACTTTATTTATAAAGAACTAGGTATTGACTATAACAAAAAAGATATTTATGCAAAAATATTATCAGACAGTTCAGGTATTAGTAATTTAGAAACAAATGCAGAAGATAAAACTATTGTAACAAATGTTAATTTAAGAGCAACAGATAACTTCCCAATAAGCAAAAAAATTTACATCAGAATTTTTGATTTAGGTTATGTAATGCTAGATAGCAAAACAAGAACTACTGAAAACTTTACAATATCAGATGCAGAATGGATTTTTGAAATTGATGTACCAGAGAAATTAAATGATAGAAAAACAGTAGAACTAAAACTTGAAAGTGAAATACCAGGAATAGAAATACAAAAACTTACCTTAACAGAAACTGGAATGGTATTAAAATTCAAATCAGAAGAATATTTAGAATTAATTTCAGCTGGAAAAGATATGAATGGAAATGAATTTTTAGAAGCATGTAGAAATAAGTTAAACATAACAGATGGGGAAGGTAAAGTGTATCAAGAGCTGGGAGCTGGAACAACTGGAACAGATAGAGGCTTTAAAATTACTTTAGATGCAAAAAAAGAAGATTTAAGCAAAAAGTTGTATCTAAATTATAATAACTATACAAGAGAATTGATAGCAAAATAAAGGTTACACAATATAAGATTTAGGGTTATTTTATAGCCTTAAATCTTATTTTCATTAGAATACTTTACAATTTTTTTTATATAATGTATTAGGTGATTTAAAGTGAAAATTTTTATAATTCCTAAGAAGAAGATAGGAATTGGTTGTTTTATAATTTTGCTGATAATTATAACTACTTTTTTCTATTTTGACTTTAAAAACAAAGAAACACTAGCAATAGAACTGAGTACTAATAGTATAATATCAGAAGAATTTAAAAATAAAATGAAAAATTTAACTAAAGAAGAGGAAAAAGTTGCATATCTTACTTTTGATGATGGACCAACCATTTCAACTACACCTAAAGTTTTAGAAATTTTGAAAGAAGAAGATGTAAAAGCAACTTTTTTTGTTATTGGTAAATATGTAGAAAAACATCCTGAAATTGTTAAGCAAGCTTATGAGGAGGGACATTATATTGCAAACCATGGATATAATCATAATAACTCTATGTTATATAAAACAGAAGAAAGTTTTATAAATGAAATTAAAAAAACAGATGAAGCAATAGGAAAGGCAATTGGAATAGAGAATTACTGCTCACATGTATTTAGGTTTCCAAATGGTTATATGTCGCCACAAAATAAAGCTAAAAAGAAAAAAGCCAGAGACTTGCTTTCAGATATGAATTATACATATATTGATTGGAATTGTCTAAATAATGATTCTGTAAAAAGATATAGTAATTCACAATTATTAAATAATTTGAAAAATTCTGCTAAAAACAAGAATACTTTAGTAGTTTTAATGCATGATACTAAAGATGTAAATGATAGCTCTAAGGTATTAAAGGAATCAATTGAATATTTGAAATTGCAAGGATATAGTTTTAGAAATTTTTACGATTTAATATTTGAAAATTAGAAATTTTTGTGTTATACTGTAATTACATAACATAGAAAGGGGAGTAAGGCATGACACAGCAATGGGCTTGGGCTTACAATGAGAAATATTTATCTTTCTCATTAAGAGCCAACTGGACTTTCACTGATATTGCGAAGCTTCTGGACGAAGATATCAGGCGTCCCAAAGATTTGGATATCAGTTGTAAGTTACAGAAAAAAGGCCTTGTTTGCACAATCAATTGTGCAAACGAGGCAGACTTCCAACAGATGAAGTCAGAACTCGAAAGAGTTCTGGAATAATCTGTACCTCCCACCCCAGAGCAGAGTTCTTTTAGTTCTGGGGTCTTTTTTATATTATATCAAATTCTTAATCATGCTCTTTTTTTTGTTCTTGTATAGAAAAATTCAACTTGCATTTTAGCCAAAAATAATATATGATAAAAAAAACAAGTGAAAGGAATGATTAAAATGTTAGAATTAGAAGAAAACACAAGACTACTTCAAACATTAAAAGAAAACTTAAAAAGTTTGGGTGACTCTCTTTGACATATCTAAACTTGAAACCGAACTACAAGAATTGGAAAACAAAACAGTAGAAGAAAACTTTTGGAATGACACTAAAAATTCCAGCAAAGTATTAAGTCAAATTAAACTAATAAAAGCTAAAGTAGTAGAATATAGAAGAATAGAAAATGAAATAAAGAATTTACAAGAATTAACAGAACTATTAGAATTAGAACCAGATGAAGAAATAGGGAAAGATATATTAAAAAACACAAATAAGGTACAAAAAGACATTGAAAAATTTGAAATAACAACCTTTTTATCTGAAAAATATGATAGTAATAACAGTATTGTTACAATACATCCAGGAGCAGGAGGAACAGAATCTCAAGACTGGGCAGAAATGTTGTACCGAATGTACACAAGGTGGGCAAACAAAAACGGTTATGAAGTAAAAGAATTAGACTATTTAGAGGGGGAAGAGGCAGGCTTAAAAAGTGTAACCTTTGAAATTGTAGGAGAAAATGCATATGGTTACATGAAATCAGAAAAAGGTGTACATCGTTTGGTTAGAATTTCTCCATTTGACAGTGGGGGAAGAAGGCACACATCTTTTGCATCAGTAGAAGTATTGCCAGAAATTACAGATGATATTGAATTAGAAATAAATTCAGATGACTTAAGAATAGACACATACCGTGCTTCAGGTGCAGGTGGACAACACATAAATAAAACATCATCAGCTGTAAGAATTACCCACTTGCCAACAAACATAGTAGTTGCCTGTCAATCTGAACGTTCTCAAATTCAAAACAGAGAAACAGCAATGAAAATGCTAAAATCCAAATTATTAGATTTAAAAGAAAAAGAACAAAAAGAAAAAATAGAAGACTTAAAAGGAATACAAATGGACATTGCATGGGGAAGCCAAATTCGTTCTTATGTATTTTGCCCATATACAATGGTAAAAGACCATAGAACCAATTATGAAGTAGGAAATGTACAAGCAGTAATGGATGGAGAAATTGACTGTTTCATGGAAAGCTATTTAAAAATGAAACAATAAATATAAACTTGCATACAATGTAGAGAGGAGATTTTAAATTAAATCCTCTCTACATTATTTTTACAAAAGGTGATGATTTAAGGTGGACACAATTGTTTTAAAATTTGGAGGTAGTTCTGTTGCCGATAATGAAAAATTAAAACTAGTAGCTCAAAAAATAACCGGTTTATATGAAAAAAAACACAATATCGTAGTTGTCGTATCTGCCCAAGGAAAAACAACTGACAAATTAATTGAAGATGCCAAAGAGCTTTCTGAAAAACCTAATAATAGAGAGCTAGATGTACTTCTAAGTAGTGGAGAACAAATATCTAGTTCAAAATTAAGCTTATTATTAAACAAAATGGGTTATCCATCAATTTCTTTAACAGGATGGCAAGCTGGAATATATACAAATAATACAAACCAAAATGCAATAATCAAATGTATTAACACAGGTAGAATAAGGGAAGAATTAGAGGATGGTAAAATTGTAATAATTGCAGGATTTCAAGGTATAAATGAAAACATGGACATCACAACACTTGGAAGAGGAGGTTCAGACACAACAGCAGTTGCTATTTCAGCAAGTTTAGGAGCTAAAAATTGTTATATTTTCTCAGATGTAGATGGGGTATATACAACAGACCCTAATAGATTGCCACAAGCAAAAAAGCTTTCAGCACTTTCTTATGAAGAAATGCTAGAAATATCATCTGAAGGAGCAAAAGTATTACACAATAGATGCGTAGAAATTGGAGAAAAATTCAAAGTACCAATTATTACAAAATCAACGTTTAATAATAAACCAGGAACTGTTATTTCAGATATAATAGAAGAAAATACAATAAAAAGTATTGTAAAAAAAGAAGTTTCAAGACTTTCTATAATAGGAAATGGAATGACAAGAAATTTCAACAATCTCAAATTAATTTTAGACATAATCGAAGAAAATAAACTAGATATGTTAGAATTTCATGTTACAGAATCAAAAGTTTCAATAACATTTAAAGATAAGATAGCAGATGACATTTTAGAAAAGATACATGAAAAGTTAGTATAGGAACAACAAAAGAGGCATGATTAAATTGTGACCCATTAGATTACTTTTCATGCCTCTTATTTGTTCGTCTGCTAAATTTATTTTAGCAAATTATAATATTTTCTTAAAATTCTTGAATTCCTGTAATATAAAGGTTCTAAATAGTGCAAAAGGTGAATATATATAATTTAGCAAGATAAAAGAGTAGAGGAGATGAAACATATGACAATAGATGAAAGAAAAGCAATAAGCACAAGTGTAATACAAAATCTAATCTTAGAAAACAGAGGAAAATTAAGCATATCAGGTGTTTTAGATGTACTTAGTTTTGATGACCAAGTAGTTATGGTTGAAACAGAATTAGGATTATTAACTGTAAAAGGTGAAAACCTCCGTATTAATAAACTAAGCATTGATACTTCAGAAGTTATAGTAGAAGGAGATATTTCTTATTTAGCTTATAGTGATAAAGAAACAGATAAAACAAAAGGAAACTTTATGAGCAAAATTTTTAAATAATGTCGTGTTGGGGACGTTTCTTTTGGGACATTTTTATGTAAATTAAAATTAAAGGGAAGAGGAGTCAATTAATGGTTACAAACCAAGCTTATTTATTTTTAATTTTTATAGTAAATGGAATAATTATTGGACTATTATTTGATTTTTTTAGAATTGCAAGAAAAGTTATTCCCACCAATGATTTTATGACTTATATAGAAGACATTTCATTTTGGATTTTAACAGGTATTATAACCTTATATACTATATTTGTTTTTAACAATGGAGAATTGCGTTTATTTATGTTTTTAGGTATTATATTAGGTGCTTTCATATATATACTAACTTTAAGCTCTTATATTATAAAAATCAATGTAAAAATAATTAACACAATACTTATTCCATTTAAAGCAATTTACCGATTATTACATAAAATTCTTTTCAAGCCAATTACATTTTTAATTATAAATATAAGGAAAGGATTTACTAATTTTGTCAAAATCCCTAAAAAATCGAAAAATATTGTAAAAAATTGAAAATAAAAGAAGGATTTTTATTAAATTTGTAGAATATATAAATGATATAAGAATAACTTAAAAAAATGGAGAGATTACAGATGAAAAGAAATAAGAAAATATATATAAAATTACTTGTACTGGCAATTGCCATATATGTAATTTATACATTATTTAATCAACAACAAACTTTAAATCAATATAGTCAAGAAAGCAAAGAATTAGCTTCTCAAATAAAAGAACAAAAAGAATACAAAGAAGAGTTAGCAAAGAAAAAAGAAGATGTTACATCACTTGATTTCATTGAAAAAAAAGCAAGAGAAATGTTAGATATGTATTATCCTAATGAAAGAGTATATGTAGATGCAGGAATGTAATTTTAAAATTATGTTCCTTTTTTTGGAAAAAACATTTCATTTTCTCAAAACATGTGCTATAATAGGTGTGAAGTTATTTTAAAATCTTATTTTCAATTATTTAGAATAGAATAAAAAGGCATGATTAAAATATAAGGAGGACATATATGTTAAATATAGAAGCCATGACATTAATAGAATTAAAAGATTTAGCAAAAGAATACAATATTAGAAATATTTCAAAATTAAAAAAAGACGAATTAATCACAGTATTAAAACAAATTACTAATCAAACAAATGATGCAGAAATATATAATTCAGAAAAAATTGTAGAAGAAGTAGAAGAAGTAAACAAAAGGCAATATGATTCTAATGGAGAACCAATTGTAGACTATAAATTAACCAGTGAAGGTGATGCAATAGTTGAGGGTATTTTAGATATATTACCAGATGGATATGGTTTCTTAAGAGGAGATAACTTTTTATCAAGTGAAAAAGATGTTTATATTTCTGTAGTTCAAATTAGAAGATTTCGCTTAGATACAGGAGATATTGTAAAAGGTATTTCAAGATATAGAGAAGGAGAAAAATTCCCATCTTTAATTTTTGTTGGAGAAGTAAATGGAGAACATCCTGAAAAAGCAATGAAAAGAAAAAGATTTGATGAATTAACTCCAATTTACCCAAATGAGAGATTAAAATTAGAAACAGTATCAAATGACTACGCAACAAGAATTATTGACTTAATGAGTCCAATTGGAAAAGGGCAAAGGGGAATGATTGTAGCACAGCCAAAGGTTGGAAAAACAACTTTACTAAAAAAAGTTGCCAATAGCATTACTACAAACAACCCTGAAGCAGAATTGATTGTATTACTAATAGATGAAAGACCAGAAGAAGTAACAGATATGAAACGTTCTATTAAAGGGCAAGTTATACATTCAACATTTGATGAACTACCAGAACATCATGTAAAAGTTGCTGAAATGGTTTTAGAGCGTGCTAAAAGATTAGTAGAACAAAAAAAAGACGTAGTAATTTTATTAGATAGTATAACAAGACTTACAAGAGCTTACAATTTAGTAATTCCTTCTTCTGGAAGAACATTATCTGGTGGTATTGACCCAGCAGCATTACATAAACCTAAAAAATTCTTTGGAGCAGCTAGAAATATAGAATTTGGTGGAAGTCTAACTATTTTAGCCACAGCATTAATAGATACAGGAAGCAGAATGGATGATGTTATTTTCGAAGAGTTTAAGGGAACAGGTAATATGGAAGTTCATTTAGATAGAAAATTATCTGAAAGAAGAATCTTTCCTGCAATTGATATTAATAAATCTGGAACAAGAAGAGAAGATTTACTATTAACACCAAAAGAAAAAGAAACAGTATTTGCTTTAAGAAAAGCTATGAATAGTATGCCTGTTGCAGATGTTACAGAACAAGTTATTAGCCATATGACTCAATCCAAGAATAATGATGAATTTATTAACAAAATGGAAAGTTATTTAAAAAGGTTTAAATAAAAATTAAGACTTAAGAATGTTTCTTAAGCTTATTTTTTTTATGTATAAGAGAGAGTATAGAAAAAGTTGTGTAAATAAATCCTTCCGTG
>JAAWEC010000062.1 GCA_022794095.1 Clostridia bacterium | reverse complement strand
GTTGCTGTCCCAACGTTTATATTGTTACTATAGGCCACTGTATAATGTGTTCCGATTTGCTAATGCCAAATTTCCATCTTTTACTGTTACTGCAGGTGTTTTTGCTGTTCCATCATATCCTTCTGTTGCTCCAATTGTTGCTGTTGCCCCACTAATAGATTTTGGATTTATTGTAAAGGTTTTATTTGCTGTTCCTGTATAATTCCCTTTTCCTGTTATTGTTACTGTTGCCACTCCTGCATTTATATTATTACTATAAGCTACTGCATAATGTGTTCCGATTTGTTAGTGTCAAATTTCCGTCTTTCACTGTTACTGCAGGTGCTTTTGCTGTTCCATCATATGTATAACTTGATGTTCCAAGTGTTATTGTTACACCACTTACAGCTTTAGGACTTATTGTAAAGGTCTTGCTTGTACTTCCTTTATATGTTCCTTTTCCAGTTATTGTCACTGTTGCTGTTCCTACATTTACATTGTTACTATAAGATACTGTATAATCTGTTCCGATTTGTTAATGTTGTACTTCCATCTTTTACTGTTACTGTAGGTGTTTTTGCTGTTCCGTCATATGTATAATTTGATGCTCCAAGTGTTACTGTTGTAGAGCTTATATTTTTAGATTGTATTGTGAAATTTTTAGTTACTTTTCCTGTAAATCTTCCTTTTCCAGTTATTGTTACTTTTGCTGTTCCTGGTTCTACATTATTGCTATAAGATACAGTATAATCATTTCCTTTTGTATATCTTACACCATTATATACAAGTGTTACACTAGGCGTTTTTGCTGTTCCATCATATGCATATGTTGTGTTTGATAAATTAATAGTAGCACTACCTACACCTGCTCTTCCTATTCTTGCCTCTTTTATTGCACTATTATATGCTTCTACCCAATAATCTTCATAAGATATCCAAAATGTTCCATCATTGTTTCCTGTATCTGGTCCCCAAGAATTTAGTACTGTCCATGCTCCATTTTTAGTAATTCCCCATGATGCTGGAAAGTTCGATGCGCTGAAATTATCATCCCAACCAATAATAGCAACTGCATGAGCTGTTGAAATGCTATTGTTTGGGCAATACATCATAGCACATGTCCCATTGTCTACATATATGTTACCATTATTTGGATCTGCTATTGATGCATAAACTGCACCATTGTTCATAATTGATTGTTTTATTGCATTTCTGTTTGCTGTAACTGCACTAGAATTATTTCTTTTGTCTGCACCTGTTATTGTTTGGAAATCTGTCATTGACATAACAAAATGGTCTTTTCCTGGGTCTAAGGCATCAATTGCTGCTACATCACTTGCTGATAATGGTTTATCACTATATTTACATGATTCAAATACCCTCCCTGCTAGTGCATTTGAATTTCTTACACTAATTAAATAATCTTGATTTAAAAGATTGTTACCAGATTCATTAACTGGTCCATATGCTTTTTCCCAATAATCATTATATGTTATATCCGCATTTCCACCTATACCTACTTGCCCTGACTTAACTGCTAAATGTATCTCTGATTCGTTTCTTGTATGTCCACGTAGTGCCAAATGAGTTTCTACCATTGATGTACATACTTCAGCATAACAAATTCCTAATTCTCCTTGGTTTTTTACAGGAACACTAATTGCATTTTTTAAATTGTAGGCACTTGGAATTGATGCTCTGTCCTGTGGTGCACTTCTTTGCAAACTAGTTGCTGCCTCTGCTGATACTACAAATTTAGTTGGAATAGAATCAACTTTAGATTTTTCTTCTTCAGTAAGTTTCATATATATTAAATATCCTTCTGTATATTCTTTTGTTGTAATATATACTGTATATTCCTTGTCTGATAATGCCTCACTTATTTTAAATTCATCTATTGTTTCTATATTTTTAGCTATTTCTACTGGTATTTTTATTTTTTCTAAAAGCTTTTTATTTATAAAAGCTTTTGGGTCAATTTTTCCAATCTTACGACCATCTAATTCTTCTGGAATTACTACACATTCTTCATCTCCACAATATTCTAATAAAATAACATTTCCATTTTCAATAGAATCGTATTGGCTATTATCTTCATTAATTATTTCTTCTTTAATTTTTTCAGATGCTAAATTTTTTTCTATTATAGAACCATTTATTCCGAATTTACTTATTTTTTCTCTATTAGCAAACATTATAAATGAACCAATTAAAATAAGTAATATCAATATGCCTGTTATTATACATCTCTTTTTCATCTTTAATTACATTCCTTTCTAAGTACAAATCTAGTTGGAAAAGAATTAAATTTTGGCTAGAAAAACAAGTTTGAAATTTATGAGACGTACTAATTGTACGTTGATTAAATTTCAAATGTAGTTTGACGACGCCAAAATTGTAATTATTTTTCAACCATACGTTACTCCTCTATTTTATTTCTCTATAATCTCGTACCTTTTTGTATAATAGGATTACAGCAATTACTGCACCTACTATAATCGCAATACCTATCCAAGATGGTCCTCCAAGTTTTGGTATTTCTTCATGTGCAACTAATTGTCCTCCACCTTGTGCTGTTACAGTAGCACCTGTACCTTTTGTTGTATCTGTTGCCCTTTTTATTGTTTTACTAATATTTTCTATTTGTATTGTATTGTAATTTATTGTTGTTAATTCTATATCTTTTACTGCTATTGTACCTTGTGAAGAGTTTGGATTTAATTGATATGTAATTTGTAAAGCTTCTTCTTTATTAGCTCCTTCTGCCTTAAATGCATTAAATTTTCCAGTTTCCTCATTATATACTGCTGTCCAACCATTACAACTTGGAGATACCTGCAGTTGCTTAATTCCTGCATCATAATTTATAACTCCCTCTATTACACCTACTTTTTCACTATTGGATATTTCTATTGTTATGGTATCTTCTTTATCTGTTTCTATAAATTGAACATTTGCTCCTGTTGCATATGTTATTACTGTTAGTTGGCTAAACATAACAGCAAATAGAACTAATGCTAAAATTACTTTTTTTATCATATTTCTCACTATTTCCCTTCTAAAATATATTTTTCTACATGTCTATTGTAATATTAATTTTTATTTTTGTAAATAGTAATTTTAGCTAAATTATGAAAATTTTTAATATGACTTTTTCTTCCATAAACAAAAGGAACATGATTAGTTTTTTTGACTTTTTAGATTTCTTTACATGCTCCTTCTTTGTTCGTCTAGTTGGGTCTCTTGTGATTCTTACTTTTGCCAAATTTGCTTTAGTAAATTTGTGTAGAATATATTTTTCCTATACAATGAAAAATACCTCCTTGATATATTTTTATAATATCAAAAAAGGTATTTTTCATTTTACACAAAATTTCTTATACTCACAACAAAGCTATGGTTGGGAACTAAGCGCTACTGGACGAAAAGTGATGTTAATGTGAGCGACACCTGAGTTGTAGCCGAATGCAAACACACCTGCGTAGCCACCATCACTAGCACGACCTCCACGCCCGAACACTGGGAAAGTAGAATCAGGACAGCTAGAGTGACTATAATCCCAACTACCAGTATTGCTATTGCCAGAACTAGAAGTTTCATATACTGCATCTCCATATTTATTTGTATTTGCATTATAATTTGTATTTTTATCACTCGAATTCCCAGCATACCAATCGAAATATTTATTTGGGTATTTGTCCGAATTAGTAAAATCATAATTACTACTCTTAGACTTATAACTGCTTAGTATTCCTGCTACATATTCCCATGCTCCTCCTGCCATATCATATATTCCATATACATTTCCTGTTGTAGAAGCATTTCCTCCACCTACTTCATTATATTTACATGTTTTATTTATATCTGTCATTCCTTTATCTTTTCCATCTGCTTCGTTACTACATAAGCCTGTTATTGGTGAATAACTTGTTGTATTATTATAATATGGGTTATTCCATACTTCACCATTTTTTCCATATGCACTTCTACTTAAATATGCTACTGCTCCCCATTCT
>JAAWEC010000061.1 GCA_022794095.1 Clostridia bacterium | reverse complement strand
TATTAGAGGTAAAAAAGCAAGGAGCAGATAAGGTAATTGCAGTTAATTTTAAAGCAGATGATATTGATGAAGAAAGTAATATCATGGACATTGCTATGAGAACAATTGATATTATGGGAAATAAAATTTCCGAAGAAAGCTTAGAGCAAAGCGATTTTATTATGACAATTGAAACTGATAAAACAGGACTTTTAGATATTGAAAAATTAGATAAATGTTATATGTCAGGTTATAAAGAAACTGTAAAAAATATAGATAAAATAAAGAAGATAATATATGAAATATAATCTAGTTTTCTGAATATAATATATAAAATGAAACTTTGTACCATAAGGGGGATTATAAATGAAAATTAGATATTTTGATAATGCAGCTACAACAAGAGTAAAAAAAGAAGTGTTAGAAGAAATGTTACCATATTTTAATGAAAGATATGGGAATCCATCTTCATTATATAGTATAGGTAGAATTTCAAAAAAAGCAATAGAAGAAGCAAGAAAAAAAGTTGCGAATTTAATAAATGCAAATCCAAATGAAATCTATTTTACAGGGTGTGGTTCAGAAAGTGACAACACAATAATTAAAGGCATTGCTTATAGTAGAAGAAAACAAGGGAAACATATTATAACTTCACAAATAGAGCATCCAGCAGTACTTCATACTTGCCAAAGCTTGGAAAAACAAGGGTTTGAAGTGACATATCTAAAAGTAAATAAAGATGGATTTATTAATATAGATGATTTAAGAAATTCAATTAGAAATGACACTATTCTAATTAGCATAATGTTTGCTAATAATGAAATTGGAACAATACAGCCAATTGAAGTAATTTCCAAAATTGCAAAAATGTATAATATTGTATTTCATACAGATGCAGTTCAAGCATGTGGAAACATTCCAATTGACGTAAAAAAGATGGGAATAGATGCACTATCTTTATCAGGACATAAACTATATGCACCAAAAGGAGTAGGAGCACTATATGTAAAAAATGGCATTGAATTTGAAAAATTTATGGATGGAGGACATCAAGAAAAAAACAAAAGAGCAGGAACTGAAAGTGTTGCTGGAATTGTAGGTCTAGGAAAAGCATGTGAATTAGCAAATCAAAATTTAAGAGAGCATATGAATCACTTAAAAGAATTAAGAGACTACTTTATATCACAAGTAGAAGAAAAAATACAAGGAGCAATACTAAATGGAAGTAAACAAGACCGATTACCAGGGAATGCCAACTTTGCCTTTCCAACAGTAGACGGAGAAGCACTATTACTAAACTTAGATAGTAAAGGAATCTGTGCATCTTCTGGTTCAGCATGTACTTCAGGAACATCTAAACCATCGCATGTCTTATCAAGCATAGGTCTATCAGACGAACTAGCACACAGCTCATTAAGAATAACCTTTGGAGAAGATAACACAAAAGAAGACATAGACTATCTAGTAACAAGCCTATGCGAAATTGTGCAAAAATTGCAAAAAAGATAACCCCCAAACACACAATTTGGGCAATTCAGTGCCTGTCCCAGATATGCCCAAAAGGGCAATTCAGTGCCTGTCCCAATTATGCCCAAAGTTAATTGGAGATGAGCGAAAGTGCACATTTTATGCCATCTACAGCAGCTGACATGATACCACCTGCATAACCAGCACCTTCACCACAAGGATAAAGACCATGTATGTTGGAAATTAGGCTTTCGTTTCTAGGAATTTTAACAGGAGAAGAACTCCTACTTTCTATACCAGATAAAAGGCTATCTGGATTTGCAAATCCAGGTAATTTTGTATCAAAATAAGTTATACCCTGTTTTAGAGTTTCAGATACAAATGCTGGTAATAGTTCATTTAGGTTAGAGAGAGTGACACCTGGTTGATAGGTAGGATTAATACAACCTATTGTTTTAGATTTTTGATTTTTGAAGAAGTCTTCCATTCTTTGGATTGGTGCAAAATAATTAGAACCACCAAGTATGAAGGCTTTTTCTTCTAGCTTTTTTTGAAAGTAGATGCCAGCTAGTGGCGAAGAACTTTCGAAATCATTAGGTGTTACATTCACTAAAAGGGCAGAATTACAGTTTTGTCCATTTCTCGAAAACAGGCTCATACCATTTGTGACTATGGTGTTTGGCTCACTAGATGAAGCAATAACAGTTCCACCTGGACACATACAAAATGTGTAACAAGAACGACCATTTTCAGAGTGGTATGCTAATTTGTAATCAGCAGGAGGTAGTTTTAATTTTGTAATAGTTCCATATTGAGTTTTATTTAACCATTCTTGTAAATGCTCAATACGAACTCCAACAGAAAAATTTTTTTGTTCCATCAAAACACCTTTGCGATAAAGCATTTCGAAAGTTTCTCTTGAACTATGACCAATAGCCAAAATAACATTATTTGTATTTATAGTTTCTTCTAAACCATTGTTGATAGTAGTAACGCCTGCGATAGCATTATTTATAATTTTTATATCTATCATTTTAGTGTTAAAAAGAAAAGTTCCTCCTTTTGAAATGATATAATTTCTCATATTTTCAATAATATTAATTAAATTATCAGTACCAATATGTGGTTTTGAAAGGTACGAAATTTGTTCAGGTGCTCCAAAAGAAACAAATTCTTTTAAAACTTTTTTACAAAAAGGGCTATTGATACCAGTTGTCAATTTTCCGTCTGAAAAAGTACCAGCACCACCCTCACCAAATTGAACATTAGATGATGAATTTAATTTGCCAGTTTTCAAAAAGTTTTCTACACTTATTTTTCTTTCTTTAACACTTTGCCCTTGTTCTAAAATAATTGGTTGTAGATTATTTTGAACTAAAGTAAGAGCAGCAAATAAGCCAGCAGGACCTGCTCCTACTATAATAGGACGATTAGATAAAGATTTTGATATTTTAACAAAAGGAATTTCAGTTTTTTTAATTTTTTCTAGTTTTCTATATTTAGTTTCATCTTTTACTTTTATATCAATAGAATAAACGTAATGCACATCAGCTTTTTTTCTAGCATCTATAGACTTATGCGATATATACCAATCTAAAACATCTTCTTTTTTAATAGAATGTTTTTTAATTGCTAGTTCAAAAATTTCACCATTACTTAAATCTTTTCTAATAAAAATATTGTTAATTCGTAACATATAAAATCTCCTTATTAATACTACGAAACTATTATAACATAAAATTGGGAGTTGTGCTATAAGAGGTAATTAAGTCTGGTAAAATTCTCTATTTATTATTGACAAAACTAATCAATTAGTTATAATTATAATACGATTAGTTAGAAGGAAACAATGTAAAAAATAAAATGAAGGAGATTGGGAAATTGGAAGAAACATGGACAAGTAGAACAGAGATTTTAATAGGAAAAGAAGCTATAAAAAAATTGGAAAAATCAAAAGTTGCAATTTATGGAATTGGTGGAGTTGGCTCTTTTGTTGTAGAAGGTTTAGTAAGGGCTGGAATTGGTCATATTGTATTAATTGACAATGATGTTGTTTCTATTAGTAATCTAAATAGGCAAATTCATGCAAACATACAAACAATAGGGAAGAAAAAAACGCAGGTAATGAAAGAAAGAATGTTAAAGATAAATCAAAATTTGAAAGTAGATACTTTTATGGCACAAGAATTAATCCAAGGAGAAGAAAGCATAATTAATGATTCTTTTTCTTATATAGTAGATTCAGTAGACACTGTATCAACTAAAATCAAATTGATGGAAAAAGCAAATCAAGCAAAAGTTCCAATTTTATCCTGTATGGGAACAGGAAATAAATTAGACCCAACAAAATTTGAAATAGTGGATATTGAAAAGACATCAGTTTGTCCACTAGCTAGAGTTATTAGAAAAGAGGCAAAAAAAAGAAATTTACATGGAATAAAAGTACTATATTCAAAAGAAGAACCAAAACAAGTAAAAAATCAAGAAATTATAGGGAGTATATCATTTGTACCATCAGTTGCAGGATTAATAATAGCAGGAGAAGTTGTAAAAGACATAATTGCATAAACTTATGTTAATAAAAACATGAAGATTTTATTAATTTTCTAATAAGACTTTCATTTTCTATATGATTAGTATATAATGTGGATAATAAAAGTAAATGGGGAAATATATGGGAAGGAAAATAACTAATTATATAATCATAATATTTTGGATATTTGTAATAGGAAGTATATTTGGCTTTTTTGCAGAAATGCTATATGGATTAGTTTATACAAGAACGCTAGTTATCAGAAAAGGGCTAATTTATGGACCTTTTATACAAATATATGGAATTGGGGCAGTAGCATATTACTTATTAATTTCAAAAGTACAAGAACCAAAAAAAGCATTTTTATATGGAATTGCAATGGGAAGTACCTTAGAGTATTTATGTTCATTTTTCCAAGAAATATTTTTTGGTACAATTTCTTGGGACTATTCAGAACTATTTATGAATTTAAATGGAAGAGCTTGTTTATTGTATGGTGTATATTGGGGAATTATTGCAGTTGCATATTTAAAAGTCATATATCCAGCTTTACAAAAAATTAAACCATACCTAAATAAAAAAGGTAGCAAAATTTTCACTGCATTTTTTATAATATTTATGACATTTGACATCGTAATATCATGTATGGCAGGAAATCGTCAACAAGAAAGACGTCAAAATATTCCAGCCAAAGGACCAGTAGACGAATTCTTAGATAAAACCTATCCAGACGAATTATTAAACAAGATTTATGATAATAAAATTGAAGTATAAATTTTATTTGGGCTATTCAGTGCCTGTCCCAGATATGCCCAAAATGCCAAAAGGGCAATTCAGTGCCTGTCCC
>JAAWEC010000060.1 GCA_022794095.1 Clostridia bacterium | reverse complement strand
GAAGTGAATTTGTGTGGATACCAGTAGGAACAGTTTATACAAATGAGACTGGGACAGCAAGTGAAACCATAAATTTAAATAGATATACATTTGCAGAAGATGGAACACCTACAGCATATGGAGCAAATCCAATAGCAATAAATTCTAATAGGGAGCCTTGTGAGCCAGATGATGAAAATTATCTATTCAGCTTTGAAGAAAAAAAACTAGAATCAGACTTAGGAAACGCTGTAGCCTTAAATATAGAAGACTTTAAAATAAAAGCAGACCAAAATCATGGATATTATATTGGAAGATATGAAGCAAGAACGGCAGGAAGTGCAGAAAGAAAAAGTGCTGATAAGGACAATGGAGATCAAGTAACGGTAAAAAAAGAAGGATATGTATATAACAATGTAACCCAAGGAGAAGCAACAAGATTAAGTAAAGGAATGTATAGTGATACTAATTTTATAAGTGATTTAATGAATAGTTATGCATGGGATACAGCAATAGTATTTATGCAGATATTTGATAATAGACCAAATAAAACAGCAGAAACAAAACCATATGCTAGGCAAAACAGTATGAATACAGGAAGTTTAGCAAGTCAAGGAACAAATTATATAGAAGAAGCAAAACAAGATAAAATATGCAATATCTGGGATATGGCAAATAATACAGTAGAATGGACAACAGAAACCTCTACTCACCAAAACATTCCTTGCACAGGTCGTGGTGGCAGTTATATCTACAGCAACGACTACGTAGCTAATCGTCGTGACGGTCCAGCAGATGGCAATGGTGACGATGTAGGTTTTCGACCAATACTTTATATGTAGTAGTATCAAAGCAAAAATTTTCAAACAAAAAACTGGATAGTTTTTAGCACCTATCCAGTTCTTTTTTTATTATTTATTACATATATATGAAATAAAAAGTAAAGGAGAGTTCAAAATGGAAAATACAATAAACAATATAGCAAAAGGTGTAGGAATAGCATTACTTGCTAGCCTAATATTATTGTTAATCTTTGCAATTATGCTCACATATACAAACGTAAGTGAAAATGTAGTAACTCCTGTTATCATTGTAATAACAGCAATTAGTATTTTAATAGGAAGCTCTGTTCGGAAACATGAAAATCAAAAAAAATGGACTAATAAATGGAGGTTTAATAGGTGGTCTATACATTTTTACCATTTACTTGATTTCTAGTATCTTAAATTGGAAATTTGGGTTAAATATGCAAAGCATAATTATGATTGTAGTTGGAATAATATTTGGAATTTTAGGTGGAATTATTGGAGTAAACAAAAGATAAATCAAGCATCTTTGTTCCAATAATCAATTAAACGTTGTTTTTCAGATTTTGGAACAATATTCATACGAAAAGCAGAAATTGGCATTGTATGATTATAAAAAGCTTCTTCACCATCAGACACAGCTTTAAGCCAAGATATGCCTTTTACATAAATTTGATAAACAACTGACAAATCAGGCGAATTTTGTAGTTTAAATTGTAGACCAGAAATACCATATAAATACTTACTAGTAATATCTGGTGGAATATAATATGGAGAATTTATATTTCCTGAAGAATTCACACCAGTACCTCCTAGTTGTGTAAAAATGTAGCCTTTATACATAGTGTTGTTTCCGACAATTATAGTCAAGCCATGGATTATATCCATGAGAATACAGCAATTCAGAATAATTACATGCTTTAGAAGTACCATTTCCCCAATGTGTGTAAACATAGCATCTTGCTTGTAAAGAAGAAGAGGGAATATTACCATCTAATTTCATAAAAATAGCTTCTGTTTTACAAATAGAATTAGAAGAAATAGTATTAGGAGAAGAAATAGAACCACTAGATACAAGGGTTTGATTACTATAATCATCAAAACTTCCATATTGAAGAACAATGTTAGTAGCATTTTTTATATCAACTAATATATCTGAAGAGTTTTCTGCCAAATCTACAATTGGAAGTGAATAAGAAATATAATTATTGAATTCCTTAGTTAAAATCTTGCAATCATCAGAAATATCCCAACCAGATAAAGGTCTAACTGCTTCGTTTACAGATATTTCTGCTTTAGATTTATTATCAGAACTAGATATTTCTTGAAAACTTGCAACAGGTGGAGTGTTATCAACATAGATATTGGTAGAAAGAATAGTTTCATCATTTACCTGACCAGATTTATCTTCAACAATTCCTGATGGGATAAAAATAGCCAAAGAACCATCTGTTGTTGTATTGTCAAAAGAAAATTCATAAATTTTGTCTACACCATTATCAGAAACTAAAGAAAATGTTTTAAAGTTTGGTTCAATTACTTTATTTGCTACTAATATTTGAATATGCTCTAAAGAAAAATCATTTCTAACAATATTCTTTTCAGTTAGTTTAATATGTCCTGAAATTGTATGTTTTTTATTAGCATAAGTAGGATAGTTACTATTAGAAGAAATAATTTTAGTAAGAGTTATTTGGGGTTTACATCTATCAATATCTAACTTAGCAACTGTGTAAATATCGTCAATTACATATTTTGCAGATACAGTGTAGAATGTTATATTGAAAATTACGATTAATAGAAAAGAAATAAAAATTTTTGTTATTTTGTGCAATAAAATGCCTCCTTTCAATTTTTTAAATTATAGTTTTCTATAATATCAAAAGTAAATTTTTTAAAATTAATTGGAAAAATAAGAAATAAAAATTAGAAAATATAAAACTATTATAATGTAAAATAATGGAAAAGTCAACTAATAAGAAATAAAAAAAATTTCAAAATGATAAAGAGGCGAAAAGTGTCGAAAACTGCGATGAAAAGTTGTTGACAAATGTAGAAAATAGAATTATAATAAATTCACATTTTCAAAATTTTTTTTAATCCAAAAAATTTCATTCAGAAATTTTATCTAAAATTATCCAAAGAAAAAAATAATAACAGAAAGGAGGATGCTTATTGAGTAAAAAGAAAAAGGTACTATTAGCTATAGCTATTTTATCTATTATACTATTATCATTTATAGGAGGACAAAGTTATTCAAAATATGTAACACAAATAACAGGAATAGGAAGTTTAGATGTTGCAACATGGAATTTTAAAGTAAATGGTTCAACAGAAGAAAGGCAAACCATTTCGTTAGCTTCAACAAGTTACAATCCTGTGACTTTAGCAGATGGCAAAATTGCGCCAGGAACAGAAGGTAAATTCAATATTGTAGTAGATGGAAGTGATTCAGAAGTTAGAATTTGGTATACAATTTCAATACAAAAATCAAGTTCTGCACCAAGAAATCTATATTTTAAATTTGCAGGAAATAAATTCCAAGCTAATGAATTAAACACAGTTGTATCAGCATCATTAAATGTAGGAAATACATATAGTGCTGTAAAGACATTCCCAATTGAATGGCATTGGGACTATGAAACAGACAATGATGATGGAATAGAAGCTAATGACATAATTGACACAGAAGACGCAAAAAATGCTCAAGAATTTACTTTTGATGTAATTGTTAGAGCCCAACAACTGCAACCAGAAAAGGTTTAAATATTCCACAGGAGTAGAGATTTTGAAAATGTGTAATCTGAAAAGTATTGGCTAATGTATTAATTCTATTCAAAGTAAGGACAGTAGGAATATTTGTCCTTACAAAATATTTATTTTAGGAGGGATAATGAGAAAGAAAAAAACATTAAAAGGGCACAAAAGAGAAATATTACTTATTTTATTAAGCATTATAGTACTAGCTTTGTTCTTTTCAGGATACAGTATGGGAAAAGAATATAGCAATACAATAGTAGAAACAAAAGCTAAAATAGCTAAACCAATATTAATTGTAGAAAATAGTCCAATAGTAGAAGTAAATGGAAAAAAACAAAGGGAATACTATAATTTTAAAGTAAAAAACTATCAAGAAGATGGAGAAATTACACGGAGTCAATTTAGACTATAATGTTGAAGTTTTATCTCCAAAAGAAAAAGCAATAAATTTTAAATTATATAAAGATAAGCAAGAAATTCCACTAGAAAATAACAAAACAGGTAACATGAAATTACATAAAGAAAATAGACAAGAAGATAGTTATCAATTAGAGATTATTTATGATAAAACCCAAAATTATTCTATAAATGACATTTTACAAGATGTACAAATAAAAGTACATTCAGAGCAGGAAAAAGGATAAAGGAGAAACAAAACAAGATGAAAAAGCAAAAAATAAAAATCATTCTAGTAATAATTATTATAACATTATGCATGATTTTATTCCAAAACATCAAAAAAACAAAAGGAGAATTTCAGGACGAACTTATTTTTTTCAAGTTATTTTCTTCTGTACAAAAAACAGAAGAAAAAACAAATCATCAGCAATATAATTTTAAATTAGAAAATGAAAAAATAGAATCAAAAAATATAAAATTGACAGACACAATAGACAAAGAAACACTAGTAGAAGAAAAAATAGCACCAGGGACTAATGGAAACTTTGAAATATTACTAGAAACAAATGAAAAAATTTATTATCAAATAAACTTTGAGAGTAAAACAGAAAAACCACAGAATTTAAAATTTCAAATTAAAGGAAAAGATAAAAAATATGAAAAATTAGAAGATATGCAAACTCAATTGCAAGGAGAAATAAGCGAAAATAAAAGGATTATAATAAATTGGGAGTGGAAATATGAAGAAAATGAAATAAAAGACAAACAAGACACAAAAGATGGACAAACCATTGGAAAATATCATTTTACAATTTATGCTATTGGAAAATCATTGTATGAATAACGATACATGTGCAAATTAAAAAATTAATTTGCACTAATTTTTTTGAGACAGTAGGGACAGGTCTGATTTGTCTCAAAATAAAATTTATAGAAGTTGCATAAATTTATAATAAATTTCTTTTGAGACAAATCAGACCTGTCCCTAATGTTTCAAAAAATTCTTAAAAATGGTTGATATTTTTTACATTTTAGGGTAAAATGATAAAAGGTTAAAATAGGAGGCAAAATTATATGATACAATTACAAGATGTCATAGAGAACAAAGAAGTTGAAGCCTTAATTTTAGGGGCACAAAAACAACTAGATGGACTACGGCTATACAGAACATAGTCACAGGCATATTTCTATAGTTTCGCAAAGGGCAGGAGAAATACTAGAAACTTTGAATTATCCCAAAAGGACAATTGAACTTGTTAAAATAGCAGGATATTTACATGATATTGGAAACTGTGTAAATCGTGTAGACCATGCACATAGTGGAGCAATTTTAGCTTACAACATTTTAAAAGATATGGGAATGCCAGTAGAAGAAAGAACTGAAATCATGATGGCAATAGGGAATCATGATGAACAAACAGGGACAGCTGTAAGTGACATATCAGCAGCACTAATTTTAGCAGACAAGTCAGATGTGCATAGAAATAGGGTATCTAATACAAATTTATCAACATTTGATATTCATGACAGAGTAAACTACGCAGTAACAGATGCAGAATTAAAAATTGACAGCAAAGAAAGAAAAGCAATATTAAGCTTAAAAATTGATACTAAAATATGTCCAGTATTAGATTATTTTGAAATTTTCATGGACAGAACAATGATGAGCAAATACGCAGCAAAATATTTAAAAATATGGTTTGAATTAGTAATTAATGACACAAAATTATTATAAAAATTGAGCATTTAAGGAAGGAATGGGAATAAAAATGAAAAAAATAAAAATATTAACTATTACTTTAGTAATTGCAGTAATCACAATGATAGCATTTTTTGGAGTTTATACAAAAGTACAAAATAGAATGGAAAATCAAGTAAAAGATTATTTATATGGAATGGATTTAAAAGGTGCTAGAAGCATTAGATTTGTAGTAAATAATGAAAAGACCACAACTATAAAAGATGCAGAAGGAAAAGTTGTAGAAGATAGTGAAAGTTTAACAGATGAACAAATTGCAGAAAAAGGATATGTAAAAGAAGAAACACCTAACAATAGCGAAGAAGTAAAAACTTTAGATAATTACAAAACATCTAAAGAAATTATAGAAAAAAGGCTAGAAAAATCTGGTGTTCAAAATTATATAATTAAATTAGATGAACAAACAGGAACAATTGCAATAGAACTTACAGAAAATGAAAATACAGACAGAGTCATAAGTGACCTTAGCTCAACAGGAAAGTTTGAGATAATAGATAGTGAAACAAAAGAAGTTTTAATGGACAATAATGATATAAAAAGAGCAAGAGTAATGTATGGTTCTGATAGTAGTGGAACAACAGCAGGAACAACTGTATATTTAGACATAGAATTTAATAAAGACGGTAGCAAGAAATTAGAAGAAATAAGCGAAAAATATGTAAAATCAGAAGAAACACCAAAAGATGAAACACAAGCAACAGATAATACAACTAATGAAACTAATAACAACGAAGAAACAACAGCAGAAAATACAACAAACAATGAGACAACAGACAATGCAGAAAATAATGAGGAAGCAAATACAACAAACGAAAAGAAAATTATAATGCAAATAGATGACAATGAAATAATGACAACAAGCTTTGAGAGTCCAATAAAAACAGGAAAATTACAATTATCAATGGGTGCAAGCACAACAGACCAAAAAAGTTTGCAAAATAGTATTGAACAAGCATCTAACATAGCAAATGTATTAGATACAGGAAAAATGCCAATAAAATATAGCTTAGAAGAAAACCAATATATATTATCAGAAATAACAGATGAAGAAATTTCAATTGGAATTTATGTTGCATTAGCAACTATTGTAATAGGGCTAATAATATTAATCATCAAAAACAAAGCACAAGGAGTTATTCGGAGTAATTTCATACATTGGATTTATAGCTACACTTAGCCTAGTGTTACGTTATACAAATGTAGTATTAACAATAGAAGGATTTTTAGCAATAGCAATTACCTTAATATTAAACTATATACTAGTAACAAAACTAGTATCAAAAGCAAAACAAGAAAAAATATATATGGATTTCTTCATAAAAATAATACCACTAATTATTACAGCAATTACATTCTGTTTCATAGGATGGATGAATATAAGTAGCTTTGGTATGGTAATGTTTTGGGGAATTTTCTTAATCATGGTTTACAATGCAATAATAACCAATAGTTTAATAAAAATACAAAAAGGAAAGGAAAAATAAAGATGAAAGATTCGAGCCAAAAATCAAAAATAATATCATTTTTAGTATATGGTATAGTAATTATAGGAATAATTGTAACTGCAACAGTAGGACTAAACTTTGATTTAAAATATCAAGAAGCAAAAAGAATACAATTAAATATTGGAAAAACTTTTGAAATATCAGATATAAAACAAATAACAAAAGAAGTTTTAGGAAATCAAAAAGTGTATATCAGAAAAGTAGAAGTATATGAAGATACTGTAAGCATTTTAGCAAAAGACATAACAAACGAACAAAAAACAGAAATAGTTAATAAAACAAATGAAAAATATGGTTTAGAATTATCAGCAGACCAAATAGAAATAACAACAATTCCTAGAACAAGAGGAAGAGATATTATAAAACCTTATATACTACCATTTGCAATAGCAACAATTGTTATATTAGTATATATGGCAATTAGATACCATAAATTAGGAATAGCTAAAACAGTAGCAAAAGCACTTGCAACTTTAGTTTTAGCACAAGCATTTTTACTTGCAATAATGGCAATTACAAGAATTCCTGTTGGAAGAATAACTATTCCACTTGTACTAGCAACATTTGTAGTAACACAAGTAGAAATGACTGTTCAATGTGAAAAACTTTTAAAACAAAGTAAAGAAGAGGAATAGGATTTGGGGACGGCCCCATAATCCTATTTTTATGTTATAGAGAAATCTACAACTTTCCTATAATATAAAATAGGATTATGGGGCCGTCCCCAAATCCTAAGAATGGGAGTGAAAAAAATGCAAGAAATTTTAATTGTTGAAGATGATGAAAAACTAAGAAACGAATTAGAAACATTTTTAAGAAATAATGGGTATCAAGTGAATACATTAAAGAACTTTGACAATACAATAAATGAAATGTTAAATATTTCACCTGACCTAATCTTATTAGACCTAAACTTACCAAAGCTTGATGGTCAATATATATGTAAGGAAATTAGAAAACAATCACAAGTACCAATTATTGTAATTACAAGCAAAGACAATGAATTAGATGAATTAATAAGTTTAAATTATGGTGCAGACCATTATATTACAAAACCTTTCAATCTACAAATTCTGCTTGCAAAAATAGCTTCATTGTTACGAAGAATAAACATGGAAAATGGAAATTTAGATAAAATAGATGGAAAACAATTTGTATTAAACTTATCAAAAAGTACCATAGAGAAAGGAAACAAAGAAATAGAATTAACAAAAAACGAATTCAAAATATTAAAATACTTATTACAACATAGGAAAAAAATTGTATCAAGAGAAGAAATTATGGAATGCTTATGGGAAAGTGAAAGCTTTATTGATGATAATACTTTAACAGTAAATATAACAAGATTAAGGAACAAATTAGAAGAATTAGATTTAAAAGAATTATTACAAACTAAGAGAGGACAAGGGTATATTTTGTGCTAATAAGGAATTGAAAAGGAATAGCAATTTTGATAAATAAAATTAATTCTTTTTCAATCAGATTTATAAATGAGGAAGGAATGAGAGCAAAAATGCATTGGAAAGATTTTTTAAAAGATAAATTGCTTACTATAAGTTTATTAGCTTTTGGATTGCTGACAATAGAAATATTGTTAGTTGTTTATCCTGTTGGAAATTTTATAAAAATATATATTCCAACAATTATAATAGGGCTATACTTACTTTCAATTGCAATAGAATACTGTATTAAGCGAAAATTTTATAATCGTATACTTTTAATTTTAACAGAATTAGAAGAAAAATATTTAATAAATGAACTGATAAAACAACCGAATTTTTTGGAAGGAAAGATATTAAAAGATATTATAGAACAAACAGACAAAAGTATGATAGAAAAGATAAATCAATATAAATATTTACAAGAGGATTATAAAGAATATATTGAGTTATGGATTCATGAAATAAAGCTTCCAATTGCAACAAGTAAAATGATAGTTGCAAACAACAAAAATAGCATAACTAAAAGTATTGAGGAAGAAATAGATAAAGTAGAAAACTATGTAGAACAGACATTATTTTATGCAAGAAGTAACAATGTTGAAAAAGATTATTATATTAGAAAAAGTAATTTAGAAAATATAGTAAATGAAGCCATCAAGAAAAATAAAAATACATTAATTCAAGAAAAAATCAAAATAGACTTACATGATTTAAATTTAGAGGTAAATACTGATAACAAATGGATAATTTTTATTTTAAATCAACTAATACAAAATAGTATAAAATATAGGAAACAAGATGAGGGTTCAAAAATCGAAATTTATGCAAAACAAAGAAAAGAAAGTATAATTTTATATTTAGAAGATAATGGAATTGGTATAAAAAAAGGAGAAATTACAAGAGTTTTTGAAAAAGGTTTTACTGGTACAAATGGCAGAATGATAAATAAAAAGTCAACAGGAATAGGTTTGTATTTATGCAAAAAAATGTGTGACAAATTAGGAATATCAATTGAACTAAATTCAGTACAAAATGTCGGAACTAATATAAAATTAGTATTTCTATATAGTAGTTATTATATATAGAAAAAATAATGAATTTACATAATTGACTTAAAGGCGAATTTTTGGTATAATAGATACATATTTTTAATTATGGGGAAGAGAGAAATATGGAATATATGGAAGAAAAAGATATTGTAAAATCAAAAGTAAAAATTTCAGAAAGCAAAATACAATTACAAAAGTATGATATGTATTATATAACTATACCTATGAAAAATGGAGAAATTAAGAAAATAAGACTTTTTTGCGAAAAAGGGACAATTCCAGATTTTCAAAGTGACTTATTTAAAACATACAAAAAGAACTATAAAGAAGAACTAAATTACTTTTTTATTCAAAGGTTATTTGGTAAAAATGGATTAATGTTAAAACAAGTAAGAGATGACTATATATATTTAGGTGGAGAATTTTTACAAAATGATAATTATCTAGCTAGTAGGCATATGATACAAGAAAATGGAAAAACTGGCCAACAAAATTTTAATGACAATTTATTTAAAATAAAAATGCAGGTAGAAGCAAAAGAAAAACAAAATAACAATCAAAATCAAAGCACATTAGAAAGTAGTGGAAAACACTATATTATTAGTGATATTCATGGAATGTATGGAACATATAAAAATGTAATGAAAAAAATAAAACATAATGACCACTTATATATTTTAGGAGATGTAATAGACAGAGGTAAAGATGGAATAAAAATTATACAAGATATTATGATAAGACAAATTAACCGAAATAGCAATCCACAAATAACATTTTTATTAGGAAATCATGAAATACAATTTTTAGAAACAGTATTAATAATGGAAAACTATGGATTATGTGAGGAAGATTTAATAAACATAATACAACGAAAAAAATTAAAAGAACAAATAGAAGAATATCATTTATTAAATGATGATATATATAAAGAAGAATTAAAAAGATATGAAGAAAAATTTAGAAAATGTGATGAAAAATATCAAGAACTAATAGATAATAAAAAAATAAATGAAAAAAATTTGTATTATATAGGGATATGGCTAACTACAAACAGAGGAAATATAACAATTTTTGATTTTCTAAAAAAGAATAGACAAGAACAAAAGGATATATATGAATTCTTATACAATTCACATGTAGTATTACCACAACAAATAAATCATAAAGATTATTTACTTGTTCACGCAATGCCACCCAAAAATCTAAACATGATACAAACAATGAAAGAAACAGGAAAAGGATATAAGTACTCAGAATTATCAAGAGAAGACTATGGACATATGTTACAAGAAAAGAAAGAAGACACATATCAAAAAAGCAAAGAATGTGGATTTACAACAATATGTGGACATACTACAAAAGATGGAGAAATTGTGAGAGATGAAGAAAAAGCTTTTATTAGAATAGATGCAGGATGTGGATACCATAGACCAGACTCTAAATTGGCATTATATTGTGTAGAAGATGACAGTGTTCAATATATAGATGAAAAAGAAGAAAAACAAGATTTTTTAAATAGATAAATCAAGAGCATAGTTTTTAGCTATGCTCTTATGATGTTATAGAAAAGTTCTTTGAACTTCTTATAATATAAATCACTTCACGAAAAATTGCTATGCAATTTTCGTGGGCGAACAAAAATATAGAATATAAAGTAGTTAAAAAGTCTAAAATTATTGCAAAAAAACAAAACTTGTGATATAAAATACATAGAAAAACTATAAGCTTAAAAAAGAGGTGAAAAAATGATAAAAGCCTATGCAAAAACCGATATAGGAAAGTTAAGAGAAAACAATCAAGACTACTACTATATATCGAACTCACTAGATGAAGTACAATTATATATATTAGCAGATGGTATGGGAGGCTACAATGGTGGAGAAATTGCAAGCAAGCTAGCTGTACAAACAGCAAAAAGTTATATTGAAAATAACTTCAAAGAAATTGAAAAAGACAGAGACAGCATTATCCAATTAGTTGCTAGCAGTATGGAATATGCAAATATGGTAGTATATGAAAAATCAAAAGAAAGTAAAGAATTAGAAGGAATGGGTACTACTTTAGAAATTTGTTTAATATATAATAATAGGGCATTTATTGGACATGTAGGAGACAGTAGAATTTATAGAATTAGAAAAGAATTTATGAGAAAGCTAACACAAGACCACAGTTATGTTCAAAAATTAGTAAAAGATGGAACAATAACACAAGAAGAAGCAATACATCATCCACAAAAAAATATGTTAATGAAAGCATTAGGCTGTAATGCATTTGTAGAACCAGACGTTATGGCAAAAGGATTTCTAAAAGAGGACATTTTAGTGATGTGTTCAGATGGACTAACAAACTTAGTATCACAAGAAGAAATTTTCAAATTTGCAAAAAAAGATATAGAACAGGCACCAAAAGAATTAATTGAAATAGCTAATAAAAATGGTGGATATGACAACATAACAGTTGTTATCATTAAAAATATATAGATAAAGCCTTTAAAGGAAAGGATGAAAATAATTATGAATTTAGAAGGAAAGCTATTAGGAAATAGATATGAGATAGTAGAAAAAATAGGTAATGGTGGAATGTCTACAGTTTATAAAGCAACAGATAAAGTTTTAAAAAGATATGTAGCAGTTAAAATATTAAGAGACGAATTCACAACAGACGAAGAATTTGTAAAAAGATTTGAAGCAGAAGCACAATCAGCAGCAAGATTAACACATGCCAACATTGTTTCAATTTATGATGTAGGAGTAGAAGGAAATCTTCATTACATAGTAATGGAGCTAATTCAAGGAAAAACTTTAAAAGAAATTATTATAGAAGAAAGAGGACCACTGCCTTGGAAATGGTCTGTAAATGTTGCTGTGCAAATTGCCTCAGCCTTAGAAATAGCACATAGAAACAACATTGTACATAGGGACATAAAACCACATAATATCATAATAACAGAAGATGGAATAGCTAAAGTAACAGACTTTGGGATTGCAAAAGCAGTATCAAATTCAACAATCACAGCATTTGGAACTACAATTGGTTCAGTACATTATTTCTCACCAGAACATGCAAGAGGTGGGTTTACAGATGCAAAATCAGACTTATATTCTTTAGGTGTAGTAATGTATGAAATGGTAACAGGAAGAGTACCATTTGATGCAGACACACCAGTATCAGTTGCATTAAAACATATGCAAGAAGAACCAGAAGAACCAATTGATATAAACCCAAGTGTTCCAACAGCTATTAATAAAATAATTATGAAAGCATTACAAAAAGACACTACCTTAAGATACCAATCATCAACAGAAATGCTAAGAGACTTAAAAAAATCTCTTAAAAACCCAGATGGAGACTTTGTACAAGAATTAGAATATGACAAAACAGCTAGAACACAAAAAATCAATATGGATATGTATGGAGAAATAGAAGGAACAACAACCAATAACAAGAAAAGGAAACAAGAAGGAAAATTTAAACAATTTATTAAAAACCATAAAGTACTAAGCATTTTTGTCGGACTAATATTATTATTTAGTTTAAGCTTAGGAGGAACATTAGCTGTATTAAATGCAACAAATCCACCAGAAGTTGCTATGCCAAACGTAGTTGGAAAATCTAAAGAAGAAGCACAAAAAGAAATAGAAGCAGCAAAATTACAATTTGAAGTTGAAAAAGAAGAATATAATAAAGAAGTAGAAGAGGGTCATGTAATTTCACAAAAACCTACATATATGGAAAGATTTAACAAAGTAAAAGAAGGAAGCATAGTAAGTGTAATAATTAGTAAAGGTAAAGAAAAGGCAACTGTACCAAATGTAAAAGGAAAAGAAAAAGAAGAAGCAATAAAACTAATTGAAGATGCCAAACTAAAAGCAGAAGTTGTAGAAGAAACAAGCAAAACAGTAAAAGAAGGATTTATAATTAGTCAAGAAACAGAGCCAGACACAGAAGTATTTGCAGGAGATAGCGTAATTATTCATGTAAGTACAGGAACAGGAATAAAGCAAATTTCAGTAGTTAGTGTAATTGGTCAATCAGAAGCAAATGCTAAGAAAACATTAGGAGATTTAGGTTTAAAAGTAAATGTAGCCTATGATGAAGATACATCAAAAGACAATGGAGTTGTATTAAAACAAAGCTTAGAAGCTGGAAAAGTAGTAGATGAGGGAACATCTATTACAATTACAGTAAATAAATTGGCAGAAATGAAATCTGGAACAGTAAGTGTAAACTTAAAATCACTTCTAAACTATACACCAGAAAAAGATGAAGATGGAAAAGAAATAGTAGAAAAGGCAAAAGTAAGAATTACAGTAGGTGAAGATACAATATATAACCAACAAGATGCTAAAACCAAAACAGATATTACTTCAAACTTTAATGCAAAGGGAACAGTAACTATTAAAGTATATGTAGACGATATTTTAAAAGGAACAAAAGAAATTAATATGAATAATACAACAAATTGTACTTTTGAATAAAAATATTTTAAATAAGGAAATTAAAATGAAATTTGGATTAACACAAGAAACCTATAATTTAATAAAAGAAGTAATAAAAAACAATCCCAAATACAAATTCAAAATATTTGGTTCAAGAGCAAAAGGAACATATAAACAAACTTCAGATATAGATATAGCAGTATTTGAAAATGTAAGTAAAGAAGATAAATTCAAAATAGAAAATGAATTAGATAAATTGAACATTATCTACAAGATTGATTTAGTTTTTGTAAATAAAAACACAAAAGTAGAACTATTAAAGTCAATAGAATTGGAAGGAGAGGACTTCTAGTGAAAAGATTTGAAGAAAGAAGAACAGATTTAACAAAAGCAACAAATAAATTACATGAAGCTTTAAAACAAGAAGAAACAGAACTACATGTAGATGGTGTATTACATAGATTTGAATTTACTTTTGAGTTAGCTTGGAAAACAATGAAAGATTATTTAGAATATCAAGGAATTATAGAAAAAATAGGAAGTCCAAGAGAAGTTATAAAAGAGGCTTTTTCGGCAGGGTTAATAGAAGATGGAGAAGTATGGATAAAAATGATGCTTTCAAGAAACAATTTATCACATTTGTATGATGAAGAAACATCAAGAGAAATATATGATAATATAAAAGACAGCTATATAATTGAAATTGAAAAACTAATACAACAGTTAAATAAATAGAAAAGGTTGGAAATTATTTTCCAACCAAATTTATCTATTTAAGGAGGGATTATGCAAGGAATAATCATAGAAAACATTGCAAACTTATACCAAATATCAAAATTAGAAAATAAAGAAGAAATCTATGAAGCAACTGCTAGAGGTAAATTCAAAAAGGAAGAAATATCACCAGTTGTTGGAGATTTAGTAGAAATAGAAATAATAGATAAAGAAAACAAAAAAGCAGTAATAAACAAAATAGAAGAAAGAAAAGTCTATGTAAAAAGACCAAAACTTGCAAACATAACACAAATTATTTTTGTTGTATCAAGTCAAAGCCCAAAGCCAGACTTATTAATGTTAGACAAACAACTAGCATTTGCAAACTTCTTAGGAATTAAAGCACTAATAGTATTAAACAAAACAGATTTAGACAAAAAAACAGAATTCAAAGAAATAAAAAATATATATGAAAAAATAGGATATACAGTAATAGAAACAGATGCTAAAAATCAAAAAGGAATAGAAGAACTAAAAAAACAATTAAAAGATAACATCAATGCATTTTCTGGAAACTCAGGAGTAGGAAAATCAACTTTAATTAATGGGATTTTCAAACAAGATATTACATTAGAGGGAGAAATCAGTAAAAGAAATCAAAGAGGAAAAAATACAACAACAGCAATTAAATTATACTTAATAGACGAAAACACTTATATAGCAGACACACCAGGATTTTCAACATTTTCAATCGAAGAAATTGAAAGTCAAACTCTAGCAAACTATTTTGTAGAATTTAAAAACAACATCCAAAATTGTGAATTTGTAGGTTGTACACATATAAAAGAAGAAAATTGTGGCATAAAAAAAGCAATAGAACAAGGAAAAATAAGCATAGACAGATATGAAAGATTTTGTAAAATATATGAACAATTAAAAGAAAGAGAGGAAAAGAAAAAATGGTAGAAGTGTCAACATCTATATTATCTATTAAAGAGGGAGAAGAACAAGAAAGCTTTTTAAAACTAGAAACAGCTAAAACAGACTATTTCCATATTGACGTAATGGATGGAAAATTTGTAGAAAAAAACACTTATAAAAAAATGTTAGACAATAGCTTTTATATAAAAAGGATTTCTAATTTGCCATTAGATGTTCACTTAATGGTAGAAGACATTAAATCAGCAATTGACGATTTTTTAGCAATCGAGCCTAATATAATAACATTTCATGTAGAAGCATGCAAAAACAAACAAGAAGTTCAAGAAATAATAAAATATATAAAAGATAATAATTGCAAAGTTGGAATTGCAGTAAAACCAAATACAAAAATAGAAGAAATATATGAATTCTTGCCATTTATACACATGTGTTTAATAATGACAGTAGAACCAGGAAAAGGTGGACAAGCTTTTATGACAGATATGCTAGAAAAAATAGAAACATTAAAAAAGCATTTGACAGAACAAAACCTAGAAGTAGATATAGAAGTAGATGGTGGTATAAACCTAGCAACTGCACCAAAAGTAAAAAATGCAGGTGCAAATATATTAGTTAGTGGAACAGCAATTGTACTTGCAAAAGATTTTAAAGCAATAATAGATGAATTAAAAAAATAGGATTTGGGGGCCGTCCCCAAATCCTATTCTGTTTCAAGTTTTTTATCTTTTAAAACTATACTAGAAACTATAATTCCAAGCCCTAGAAGAACTGCTATAATTTCTATAATTGAACCAACAAAAGGAATTAAACCAATTGCCCATAAAATGATAGAAGAGGCAACTAACATTCCTAAAGTTCCCATGGTTTTTTGAACTTTTAGTTTTTCACAAACAATATAGTTTACTGTAATTACAAATATAGATGTACCAATAGCTATTAAAAAGATTAATGCCATAATTAACAATAAAGTTAATGTTGAAGTAATATTTAAAAGTAAGAAGATTACAGATAATATAATGGCAACTATTGGTGTTAAAATTCCAAATCCAATTACAGGTAAAACTTTTTTGCTAGTTAATAAAGCTGGACTATTTTTTAAGAACTTAGGTGCAAGCCATAAGCATATTAACCAAATAGCAATAACAGTAACTATAAAAGTGGCTAAAGAAATAATATTATCTTGAATACTTCCATTAGTACTTGAAATGATTGCTTTTTCAAAATTTGTTTCTCCTGAAACTACACCTTCTGGAATAGATATTTCTTCTTTAGAAGAATACTCTAAGTTTCCACTAATAATTCCATGTTTTGAATTTCCATCAGTACCTTGTACAAAATTTAAATGATTACAATCTATGTAAGCATTTCTTCCAATTGTACCTAAAATACTAACAGAATTGCTACCTATTCTAACATCTCTATAAACATACCCATTAATTGTAGCTGTTTCAGAAGCAGAATATAAGTCATAAATAACACCATTTACAGTTACATCTTTTGCAAAAGCAAATAAATTGTTAAATACATAACCTTGTTCTCCAACTGTTACAGAATTGGCACAAACAAATACGTCACCACCAATTTGTGAATTAATTGTTACATGATTTGCAAAAACAAATAAGTTTCCGTCGATAATGTAGTCAATTGTAATATTGTCACCAGCTAAGTATACATCAGACCTTTTCATATTTTCATCTGCAATAGTACCAGTTTCAGAACTACCATCAGGTTGAGTTTCTGGAGAATCAGCTGGTTCTTCAGGATTTGCATTTATTGGCATGATTGTACTATCTGGGTTTGCTTGAGCATCTGTTGTAGGTTCATCTTCTGCTCTTACTAAAGGAACAGTAAGAGCTAAAATAATTACAGTTAAAATAGTAATTATTGTAAATTTGTTTTTTAACATAAAAAATCCCTCCTAAAAATTTATATAATATGTAAAAAATATATATCTTTATTTTGATTTTGTCAATGAATTTTTGTAAGTTTTACAAAATTCATTAACTACACAGGCTTCACATTTGGGGTGACGTGCAATACAGGTGTTTCTGCCATGCCATACAAAAAGATGATTAATATCTTTTAAATATTCTTTTGGAAATAATTTAATTAAATCTTGTTCAATTTTCTCAGGTTCTTTTTCTTTAGATAAACCAATCAAATTAGAAATTCTTTTTGCATGTGTATCAACTGCAACACCTTCAGCAATATCAAAAACTTCCAATAAAATAACATTTGCACTTTTTCTGCCAACACCCGCTAAACTTGTTAATTCTTCCATAGTATGTGGTACTTTACCACCAAAATTTTCTAAAACCTGTTTGGCACATAATTTAATGTTTTTAGCTTTATTTTTATAAAAACCACATGGGTGTATAATAGTTTCTAATTCATTAATATCAATATTTGCAAAATCTTCAATAGTTTTACAACGTGAAAAAAGAGTAGGAGTTGTTAAATTAACTCTTTCATCTGTACATTGTGCAGATAACATTACAGCTACTACTAATTCAAAAGGTGTAGCAAAATCTAAACTACAGGTGGCATCAGAATATCTCTTTTTAAGCAAATTAATAAAAGTAATTACATCTTGCTTTTTCATACGAATTACCTCCTTTAAGTACTATTTTACAGGAAAAATGACAAATAGTCAAACCTAAAATAACACATATAACACTTATAATGGTAAAAATAGAACAAAAATTGTATTTTACATAAAAGTAACATATGATGAAAAAAAATAATATAATATACAAAAACAAATGGAGGTAATAATATTTATGATGAAATTATTTAGAAAGACATTAGCAATATGTTTAATCGGATTAGGATTAGGAATTTTACTAGTATTATTACTTCCAATAACAGGTTGGTTATTTATAATTGGTGTTGTAGTAATATGTGTAGGATTTATGTGGCTAGCTTGTTAGAGTGTATATAAGGAGGGAATACATATGACAGTAGTAGTAAAAAAAGTGCCTAAATTCCTAAGAGGATTTGTAAAATTAATATTTGGAATTAAGGACTAAAAAAATATGATAAAAAGAGCAATTAGGGACGTTTCCTTTTGCTCTTTTTTGTCGTATTGGAATGTCGTATTGGGGACGTTTCTTTTGAGACATTTTTATGTTAATTAATATTAAACTGCCATTTTTGAAATATGATTAAATACCTAAAATATAAGGAGAACTTGTTGACGTAAATTCGATTATTGATAAAATAATATAAAAGAACAAAAGAAATGAGGAATTTGGATTAATGAAAAATATAAGAAAAATAAAAAAATCAAACAAGGGTATAACGTTAGTGGCACTGGTAATTACAGTAATTATTTTAATAATTTTAGCAGGTATAACAATTGCTGGTTTAACAGGAGAAAAAGGATTAATAAAAGAAGCAAAAACAGCAAAGGAATTAACTGAACTTGCAGGATTAGAAGAACAAATAGACTTAGCAATAATAAAAGCAGAACAAAAACATAGAAATCCTACAATAAATGATGTAATAACAGAATTGATAAATAACAAAGTAATAAGTGATGAAAGCAAAGTAAACAAAGAAACAGGAGCAGTACACACAGCTTTAGGATATTTAATAGAAGGAAAATTAGATGACTACATTGGAAAAACTTCAACAGGAGATGGAGATACAACTGGAAATAATACAACAGGTGGAAATACTTCAGGTGGAGGAGATGTACCAAATCCACCAACACTAACCTTGCCAAGTACAGATAACACAAAGCCATTTTTGCCAGAAGGTTCAGAAATAATAGGCAATAGTTTGGAAACAGGAGTAATTATCAAAGATAGCAATGAAAATGAATGGGTATGGATAGAAGTGCCAAAATCTATTTACAGAGGAACTACAACAAGTACAGATTATACTGACATTGAAACAACATTGCAAACTTATGCAAAGGATTATAGAGAAAGTGGTTATGTAGATAAATTCTATTCAACTGCTCAACATGGATTTACAAATGCAACCGAATACAATAATCATAAAAATAGTATGTTAAAGAGTGTATATGAAAATGGAGGATTTTATATTGGAAGATATGAAACAGGAACTAAAACAGCAAGATTTTCAAGTTCTGCTACTTTAACAACACCAATTATTAAAAGAGATGTTTATCCTTATAATTTTGTAACATGTAGTCAATCACAAACATTATCAGAACAATTATCAACAGGAGGAAAAACAGGTAGTTTAATGTTTGGAATCCAGTGGGATTTAGTATTTGAATTTTTAAAAACAAAAGGACTATTAAATGGTACAATAAGTGAATGGGGAAATTCACAGGATGCAAGTTTTGATATTACAAGAGGACAATATACGAATACTCCTGACGTTCCAAATTCATGGCAAGATGCAAGTAGTTATACAAAAAACAAAGGTATAAGCGTTTTGTTAACAACAGGAGCAAGTGATAGAAATAGTGTATTAGGAATTTATGATTTAGTGGGCAATCTAACAGAAGTGACATTAGAATATACAGGACAATCTACTTATCCATGTGCATATAGAGGAAATGGATATTATAGAGGAAGTGTTGTTTATCCAGCATATGCGCATACTTATGATAGTACTACTGCTAGTAGTAAAATAGAGGGATTTCGTTCGACTTTATGGTAAACTACAAACAAGTTGATTGGATTAATGTATTTATTTTGACATACACATTATACTACTGTTTTTTCAGGCTGTATTTAATTAAATAAAGTAAAAGAAGGTTTTAAGCAAATAATAATGCTTAGACCTTCTTTTTGAAAAAGTGTACGAATATCATCTAAATAGCAACAAAAAAGAGCTTTTTTAAGCTCTTTTTACTTTACTATCTTTTAAACATTTTGCACATACATAAATTCTTTTTGTTTGTCCATTAATAAGAACTTTTACTCTTCTCAAGTTTGGTTTCCATGTACGAGGAGACCTTTTACTTATGTGAGAACGAGTGATACTAAGTTTATTTCCATGACTTGCTGTTTTTTGACAAATTTCACATACTGCCATTCTTAATTGCACCTCCTAAATCTT
>JAAWEC010000059.1 GCA_022794095.1 Clostridia bacterium | reverse complement strand
TTGCCCATTCTTTTCCATTGTAATTAGACCAACCACTTGGTGGTGCATTATTTATTGTACTCGTTTCATTTGGTTGATATGGAGCTGTTGTTCCCCATGTTACGTAATACGTATTCTCTACATTAAAACCACTTATATTTGGTGAATTTGCCCCTCCCATTGTTTCTGCTAGAACATATGGTTTTAATGGTACATCTTTTTTTGTTGTTCCATTAAATATATCTGATACTTTTATTTCATAATTTCCATTCGTTGTGGTTAATATTTTATCTATTAAATTTTCTCCTTCTTTTGATAATACACCATATTTTTCTAATATTTCCTTTAAAGTATCATCTGATATATTTCCTTCATTTTCTGCTTGTTTTCCTAATATTTCAGTTTGTATTTCTTCTTTTATATCTGCTATCTCTGTTGCAATCTTTGCATTGTTTGCTTTTGTTAATAAACCATTTTCTCCTGTTATAGTCGCAATTGCCACTCCTGCTAAAATTAGTAAAATAATTATTGTAATAACTAGTGCAATTAATGTAATACCTCTGTTATATTTTTTTATATCTCTTGCTTTTGCTATGTTTATCATGTAAAACAATCCTCCTTTTTTCTTTTGCTTTTAGTATATATTTTTTTTATGCATTTCAATTATATCAAATTAAATATTATTGTCAATCTATTTTATGAGACAATAGGGACAGGTCTCATTTTATTCATCTTCCATAGTTTCATCATATTCAAATTCATAAGTTTCTTCTAATGATGGTTCTTTGTCTTTTCTTACTTTTTGTATTTCTTTTTCAATTTTATTTTCAATTGCTTTTTTATCTTCTTCTTCTTTTTTCATACTTTTGTTATGCTTGTTTTGCATCTCTTTTAATATTTTTTGTGTTTCTTCTTTTTTATTTTGCATACAACGGTTCATCATATTATTTGTTTTTTCAATTAAATCTGGCATATAATCTAGCAATTTATCTAAAGAAGATGTATGATTAACTGGCATTAATTTTACATTATTAGATTGTATAACAAGAAAAGCAATTGGATTTATTGTAACTCCTGCTCCACTACCTCCACCAAATGGTAAACGATATTGTATAGCTTCTTCTTTTTCTCTTTTAGTATATTCGTCTATTGTTTCACCCTTAAACTCGCTTCCTCCTGCTGCAAACCCAAATGATACTTTCGATATAGGGATAATTACAATATTGTTTGATGTTTCAATTGGTTCTCCAATTATTGTGTTTACATCTATCATATCTTGAATACTATTCATAGCTGTAATCATAAGCCCCTCTATTGGATGTTCGCTCATATTCTTTCACTCCTTCTTTTTCTTTTTTATTAAATCTATAAATGATATTAATAATATGGCTTGTTTTTATTTCAAATATACCTTCAAAAGACAAATTTACCAAATTCTGATTTTGAAAAATTGGTTGTACAATAAATTTTTGATTTTTCACTTTTTTTACTTTTTGTCTTAATATAATAGCAATAATTGCACTAATTGTTGGTACAATTATAGATGTTAAACTAGCATTTTCAGTTCCAATTTCTATATATAAGTTGATTTTTGGAATGCTAAATTCTATGCTTTTTATTGTTTCGATTATTTTTTTATTTAATCTTGGATTTTCTTCTATTGCCTTAAAATCTATATTCTTAATTTTCTCCTTTACTTTCATTTTTTCTAATTTTGTTTTGGTTATTGGTATTTTTAGAATTGGAAAAAGACCTAAAACATACAATTTGACTATAATTTCATAGTCTTTGTTTAAATGTCTTTTAGAAATTGAACAAAATTTAAAATTATCTATTTCTATTTGTATTTTTGAATAAAATACTATAAATCCAATTAGTAAAATAGTTATTAAAATAAAAAGAAAAACCAATAATATCGTCTCCTTTATCTGTTTTATAAAATTAACACATTTTAAACAGATATTGTTCTTATTATAGTTTTTCCATTTTTTTCTTATTTATACATAATCTACTTTTTTGCTTTTTGTACTGTTATATCTCCAAATAAATTCTCTTGCATTGTCTCTACTTTGCTTCTTCTTGATAATTCTAGCAACCCAGAAAATGCTGTAACTACCTCTTGCCTATTATGTTGCTTAAGTGAAAATAGTTTATTAAAGATAAATCTTTTTTGTATTACTAAAACTTTAAACATTTCCTTTACTTTACTTGCTACTGTGTAATTATCTGTAATAGCTATTTTTTCTATATTTTTAGCATTTTGATTTAATTTTACACTATTTCTTTCTACCAATCTTTTATATATTTCTGGTATAATTTCTTTTTTATAGTTTTTCTCTAGCTTTTGTTTTGGTAATTCTATTTCTTCTGAGCCTTTGAAAAATCTATTTGAAAATTCTAAATAGTTAGCTTTTAATGCTTTGCTAATTTCTTTGAATTTTTTATATTCAATTATTCTGTTAATTAATTCTTCTTCTGTTAATTCTTCTTCTTCCTCTTCTTGCTTTGGCAATAATTTCTTTGATTTTAAATACAATAAAGTAGATGCCATTACTAAAAACTCACTAGCAATTTCTAAGTTTAAATTTTCTTGCTCTTTTAGATATTCTACATATTGGTCTGTGATTTCACTTAAATTAATATCATAAATGTTCATTTTATTTTTATCTATCAAGTGGCATAATAAATCTAGTGGTCCTTCAAAATTATCTATTTTTATTGCATATTTTTTTGTCTCTAGCATTAAAACAGCCATTGTTACTTTTTCTCCTTTGGTTAATATAATTTGAATTTTGTATTATTCTTCTTCCTCTGCTTTTGTAATGTTTTCTTTTTTATACCCTTTTTTTAATAGGTATTGTTTTATTTCTTCTTGTTCCATTGAAGCTGATTTTTTATAAAAAATATTTTTAGCTGATTGTACTTCATATTGCTCTAATTCTTCTCTATTTTCATATATATAATCTTCTATGTCATTTTTGGCTAAACCTTTTGCTATCAATTTGTATTGAAGTTCTTTTATTGACATATTTTTTAGTATTAAAAAATTGTTGACAGTCTTTTCTAAAAATTCTTGGTCATCTATATATTTAGCTTCTTTTAAGTATTCTATAATATCTTCTAGCATATTTTCGTCTATACTGCTTATGAATTTTTTACGAATTTCTTGTTCTGTTCTTTTTTTGTATAATATATATTTTAATACTTTTGTTTTTTGGTTATCAAATTCTTCTATTGTATACATATTTCTTCCTCTTTTCGTCATTATTTTACTATAAATATAAAAAAATAGCAAGCTAAAACTTTGCTTAGTTTAGATTTTTATTTATCTAAGCTTGTATGTCGAATGTGCTGTAAAAAAGACTAAATAAACAATATGTAAAATTTACATATAATCTATTTAGCCCCTATTTACAATTTTAATATTATTCTGCGTCGTCTTCGTCTTCACTACTTGGCAATTCTTCCCCCAAACTTTGTTCAAATGCCTTAGCAAAGTTTTCTCTTACTTTTTCTTCTACATCTTTTAACATTTCTGGATTTTCTTTTAAGTATTTTTTTACATTTTCTCTTCCTTGACCTATTCTTTCGCCATTATAACTAAACCAAGAACCTGCTTTTTCTATAATGTCTAAGTTTACAGCCATATCTAAGATATTTCCAGCTTTAGATATTCCTTCTCCATAAACAACATCAAATTCTGCTTCTCTAAATGGTGGTGCAACTTTATTTTTTATAACTTTTACACGTACACGACTACCTTTAAATTCACCATCTTGTTTGATGTTTTCTGCTTTTCTGATGTCCATTCTTACAGATGCATAGAATTTTAAAGCTCTACCTCCTGTTGTTGTTTCTGGGTTTCCAAACATAACTCCTATTTTTTCTCTTAATTGATTAATAAAAATTAGAACTGTTTTAGATTTATTTATTGCTCCTGCTAATTTTCTTAATGCTTGTGACATAAGTCTTGCTTGAAGCCCCATGTGAGAATCTCCCATGTCTCCATCAATTTCTGCTTTTGGAACTAATGCTGCTACTGAGTCTACAACAATAACATCTAAAGCTCCACTTCTTACTAGGCTTTCTGTTATTTCTAATGCTTGTTCTCCTGTATCTGGTT
>JAAWEC010000005.1 GCA_022794095.1 Clostridia bacterium | reverse complement strand
TATATAATATCCTTTTAACGTGTATCAATATTATGTGTGTATGTTGTTTTGTGTTTTCCTCTTAATATTTTAGAAGATTCTGTTTCTACTCTTCCTAAGTGGTTTGTTTGTGGCATCAATAATATACCATTTACTTTCAACTTCGCCACGTTTAGCGCTATATGTAGTATTATTCATGGTAATCATTACCCTCCTATTTCTTTTTTTAGTTTACTATTTTTATGAATACAAAACAAACTACCGGGGAGAAGTTTATTTTTAATTCATTCATAAGTGAAAATATTATATTATAAAAAACTTGATTTGTCAATAAATTCTGGATAATTTTTTCAGATTTGACAAAATTTTGTATATATAGTATAATGGAAACATCGAGGCAGAATACAAATATAATATATTAAGGAGTAAGAAAAATGAAAAGTAAAATGAATATAAAAAGCATTGTAATCATGGCAACCGTAAGTATTATCAGTTTGTTTTTTATTAACATGAGCTTAGCTGTAAGCACAGGAAAAATAACTGTAGAAACAGCAAATCTTAGGGAAACAGCAGATGAAAACGCAAAAATATTAGAGCAACTTTCTATTAATGAAGAAATAGAAGTAGTTGAAAAAACAGGAGATTGGTACAAAGTAAAAGCAAAAGGAATAACAGGTTTTTTAAGACAAGACTTAATAACTGTAAATAATGTAGAACAAGTAGAAAACACAAATACAAGTAATGAAGCAAAAAATGAAGCAAACAACCAAACAAACAACCAAACAAACAATGAAGAAACAACAAGCACAGAAAATCAACCAACAGAGCAAAATAAAGAAAACCAAACAGAACAAAATACAGAAAATAAAGAGGCACAAACAGACAAAAATGAAGAACTTGGAAAACGTAAAATAGCAGAAAACACAAAACTAAAAATTGTACCAGTCATTAATGCAACAGACATAATCGAAGTAAAAAAAGATGAAGAAGTAAATGTAATAGAAGCTATTAATGGTTGGGTATGTATAGAAGCACAAAACACAAAAGGATGGCTTAGAAAAGAAAAATTACAAAATAAAGAAGAACAACAAGTAACACCAGCACCAGAAACACAACCACAACCAGTTATTGAGACAAAATATGTAAATAGCGAAAGTGTAAATGTTAGAAAAGAAGCAAGCAAATCATCAGAAGTAATAACAGGTTTAACATTAAACACAGCAGTTGAAGTATTATCAAATGAAAATGGTTGGAGCAAAGTAAGAGTAAATGGAAAAGAAGGTTATATATCATCATCTTTATTAGCAACAACTAAAAAGAAAGAAACAACTTCTAGAAGCAGTAGCTCTAGGAAAACTACAAATACAGCAACTAAAACACAAACTAAAACAAATACAGCACAAACAAATACACAAACAGAAACACAAGCACAAGCACAATCATCAGGAAATGGAGCATCAATAGTATCTTATGCAAAACAATTTATAGGAACAAAATACACTTATGGTGGTTCATCACCATCAACAGGATTTGACTGTTCAGGATTCACATCATATGTATATAAACATTTTGGTATTAACTTACCACGTACATCTGGAGGTCAATCAGGAGTAGGAACAGCAGTATCTAGAAACAACTTAGCTGCAGGAGACTTAGTTATATATAGTGGTCATGTTGCAATTTATGTAGGTGGGGGTCAAGTAATTCATGCACCAAGACCAGGGAAATCAGTATGTATTGTACCAGTAAATCAAGCAGCAAGTAAATACTTAGGAGCAAGAAGAGTACTATAAATTAAGATAGATTATAATTTTATTAGCACAATTCAAAGGAATCAATAAGGTTACAAACTGTTACTCTAGTAAAAAACAAACTTTAAGGAGAACTATGAAACAAAGACCAATTTTGGTTGCAACAATAGGATATATAATAGGTATATTATGGGGGCTATACTTTAAAATAAGTATAGTCCTTTATTATATCCTAAGTTATGCAACATATTATTTAATAAAGAAAATATATAAAAATAAAAGCAAAAGAAAGTTTAAACTATTATCATTTAGTAGATATAAAAAATATCTAAAATTGATTATCACAAATCAAGTAGTTATGATTCTTATAATATCTTCTATAATTTCAAATACCATTATAATTTTACAAAATCAAAAGTATGAAAATCTTTATAAAGATGGGGAAAATATTGAAATCCGAGGAATTGTAGTAAGTCAGAAAAAAGAAAAACAATATTACAATTTATATCAAGTAAAGTTAGAAAATCAAAAAAACTTAAATCTATATATTCAAGTAAGCAAAAAAGAAGAATTAGAATATGGTGACAAAATAAAATTGCAGGGAGAATTTAAAAGACCAGAAAAACAAAGGAACTATAAAGGTTATGATGACGAAAAGTATTTAAAAACTTTAAAAATAGTTGGTAGGGTAAAGGTCACTAATTTGCAGTTATTAGATAGAAAACAGTTAAATCCTATTTTACAAAAAGCAAACGATATAAATTCTAAACTTAAAGAAAAAATAGAAGAATTATATGAAAAAGAAAATGCAAGTATTTTAAAAGGTTTATTATTAGGAGAAACAGATGATATACAAGAAGATATAAAAGAAAACTTTCAAATCTCAAATATTTCTCATGTATTAGCAATTTCAGGAATGCATATTGGTTATATTATTATGGGAATTTCTTTGTTATGTGGTAAATTACTTGGAAAAAGAAAAACACAAATAGTTACAATTGCAATATTAATTTTATATAGTTTTATTACAGGATTTTCGCCATCAATTGTAAGAGCAGTAGTTATGAGTGTACTTGTAATTGGAGCTAAAATGTTAAATAGAAAAAGTGATGTTTGGAACATTTTATCAATTTCTTTATTAGGAATTTTAATATATAATCCATTTTTAATTCTAAACATAGGTTTACAACTATCATATTTAGCAACTATTGGAATTCTTCTTTTAAAACCAGTAATAGGAGAAAAAATAAAAATAAAAGAAATATTATTAGTTAGTTTATCAGCACAAATTATGATATTACCAGTATTACTTTACAATTTTAATATAGTTGGTATTTATTTTTTAATAACAAATTTACTAGTTAGCATGATTATTGGAACAATAGTTATAATCGGATGTTCCAGTACAATAATAGCATTTATATTTAAACCATTAGCTAAAATAATTGCTTTTTTCTTAAATTTTGCAATAGATATTTTGCAATTAATTTCTAAATTAAGTGAGTTGCCATTTGCCAAAATCTATTTTGCAACACCATCTATTTTTGCAATTATCCTATATTTTGTAACTTTAGCAATTATATATTTTTTGTATCCAATTTATCATTTAAGAAAACTAACACAGACACAAAAAAGAGTAAAAAATATAATTTCGTTGTTTCACTATAAATTTAATCAAAAAAGAAACAAATATATAATGTGTATTATAATTGTTTTTTCTGTATGTGTTTGTATATCAATTTTGCCAAAGGACTTAAAAGTTTATTTTGTAGATGTTGGGCAAGGAGATTGTACATTTATTGTTACACCTACTAATAAAACTATTTTAGTAGATGGTGGTGGAAGTTTGAATAAGGATTTTGATGTTGGGAAAAAAACTGTACTTCCATATTTACTAGATAGGGGGTACAGTTCAATAGATTATATTGTGATTAGCCATTTTGATCAAGACCATGTGCAAGCATTGTTCTATGTTATGCAAGAGATAAAAGTAAGAAATGTAATAATTGGTAAACAATTAGAAACTTGCGAGAATTATGAGGAATTTAAGAAAATTGTAAAAAAGAAAAATATAAATATAAAAGTTGTAGAGGCAGGAAACCACATAAACATAGAAAAAGACTTGTATTTTGATATATTATGGCCATCTCGGAAAAGACTTAATATCAGAAAATGCAATAAATAATAATTCTTTAGTTGCAAAATTGATTTATAAAGATTTTTCGATGCTATTTACAGGGGATATAGAAGAAGTTGCAGAAAAAGCAATATTAAAAAAATATGAAAAACATTTGGAAAAGTTAAAAGCAACAGTTCTAAAAGTTCCACATCATGGGTCAAAAACATCATCAACGCAAGAATTTTTAAATGCTGTAAACCCTAGAGTGGCACTAATTGGAGTGGGTAAAAATAATACTTTTGGACACCCAAATTCTGATGTCTTGGAAAGATTAAAGAAAAGTGGAATCAAATTATTTCGAACAGATGAGGACGGAGAAATTAATGTCGTATTGGGGACGTTTCTTTCGGGACATTTTTATGTAAAACAAAATTTTTTGTATAAATTTAACAAATCTAGTAAACACTAAGAAAAATAAGCATAAAGGAGAGTTGAATTTATGAATAAATTAATAATAACTATGATAGCTATTATTGTAGTAATAGTTGCAAGCATTACAGCAGTTATTTTATTTTTTCCAAATAGAGAGGAAGAAACACCAAGGCTTGAGACAATAGTTTCAGAAAATGAAGAAATTTTAGATGATTGCACAGAAGAATATGAGGGTATGGAGCATGAAACTATAATAAAAGCTAATACACAAGAAGAAAAAACATCACCAAATTGTTCAGTAACAACTAAAATACATTATAAAAAATGTGGACATACAACAAGTATATATGATAATTTGCCACAAGAATTTGTTAATTTAACAAAAGAGGAAATACAAAATAATTATCAAGATTATGATATAGAAAGTTTCAATAGTAATAAAATAGAGCTGTATCAAGAAAAAGCTGGTGAATGTGGAGAACATTATATGGTAAAAGATAAAGATGGTGAAGTAGCAATTTATAAAATATTAGAAGATGGAAGTCAAGAGGAATTGGAAATAACAAGTATTACAACTGAATACTTAACAGAAACAGATAAAATAAATATAAAAAATGGAATTCAAATAAATGGAAAACAAGAACTAAATCAATTAATTGAAGATTACGAATAATTTGTTTATGTGTCTCATAACCCGAAGGTCGATGGTTCGAGTCCATCTCCCGCAACCAAAGAATTTATTAGAGTCGCAAGAGATTGTAGGCTCTTTTATTTTT
>JAAWEC010000058.1 GCA_022794095.1 Clostridia bacterium | reverse complement strand
GGATACTTAGTAATCACTCATAAATTAAATAATGCTGGTTATTCAGTTATACCAATGTTATTTACATTAACATTTAGTATATTATATAGGAATAGCAAAAAAGACAAAGAGTAACACAAATAGTAAGTTGTAGGGAGGATAATTTGGAAAGAAAGATAGTAGCAATTGGTGGAGGTCAAAATGGAAGATTAAAATCAGATGGAACAAGAGATCCTTATGAAACTAAAATAATGGATAAAGAAATAATTAGGTTAACGGGAAAACAATACCCAAACTTTTTGTTTTTAGGACATTCTCAACTAGAGCCAGAAGCTGAAAAAGGATACTTTGTTACAATGAAAAATATATATGAAAAAATGTATGGTTGTGAATGCAAGACTATTACGAGAAAAGAATTAATGCAACAACTAGATATAACCTCAGAATTAGTTGATTGGGCAGATATCATATATGAGGGTGGTGGAAACACGCTAGATATGATTAAATTATGGAATGAAACAGGATTTGATAAAATTTTAGACGAGGCTTGGAAAAATGGAAAAGTTATGTGTGGCGTATCAGCAGGTGCGAATTGTTGGTTTAGAGAATGTTCAAGTGATTCACTTAAAATAAAATACGGTTATGACCAACCATTAATAGTAATGGAATGTCTAGGTTTTGTAGAAGGATTATTTGTTCCACATTGTGATGAACCAGGAAGATATGAATCTGTAAAGGAATTATTGAGAGAAAGAGATACAATAAGTTTACAAATGTCCAATTGTGCAGCTCTTGAAATTATAGATGATAAATACAGAATAATTACAACTGATGCTTCACATCATGGAATAAAAGCATATGGGCTAAAATCTTATTGGAAAAACGACGAATATTTAGAAGAAAAAATTAAATTAACAAAGGAATTTAGACCTTTAAATGAATTATTATCTAAAAATATTTCAAAAGAATTAGAACGATAAATTACAATTTATCTCTTGAAAAGGAATGAGGTTTTTATAATGAAACAAGAAAAATTGGAATTAATAGCAGATTTTTACGAATTTACAATGTCAAATGGATACTTTGTCAATAAAAAAAATGACATAGCTTATTTTGACATTTTTTTTAGAAAAATACCAGATAATGGTGGTTATGCAATTATAGCAGGGTTAGAACAGGTAATTGAAGCTATACAAAATTTAAAGTTTGACAAAGAGGATATAGAATATTTAAGAAGTCAAAATATGTTTTCAGAAGAATATCTAAACTACTTAGCCAATTTTAAATTTACAGGGGATATGTGGGCTATTCCAGAGGGAACAGTAGTATTCCCAAATGAACCATTAATTACAATTAAAGCACCACTTGTAGAGGCACAGTTATTAGAAACACTAATACTATTAATTATCAACCATCAAAGTTTAATTGCTACAAAGACGAGTAGAATTGTAAATTCAGCTCAAGGAAGACCAATTATGGAATTTGGAGCTAGAAGAGCACATGGTATATCTAGTGCAGTTTATGGAGCAAGAGCAGCAATAATTCGGTGGTGCAGTTGGAACATCATGTACATTAACAGCACAAAAATTTAATGTACCAGCAAGTGGGACAATGGCACATAGTTGGATACAAAGTTTTGATAATGAGTATGAAGCATTTAAGACATATGCAGAATTGTATCCTAATAATTGTACTTTTTTAATTGATACATACAATACTTTAGAAAGCGGATTACCAAATGCTATAAATGTATTTAATGAAGTTTTAAAGCCACAAGGAATAAGACCAGTAGCTGTAAGACTAGATAGTGGGGATTTAGCATATTTATCTAAAAAAGTAAGAAAGATATTAGATGAAGCAGGATATAAAGACTGTAAAATTTGTGTTACAAATTCTTTAGATGAACATTTAATTACTTCCTTATTGGAGCAAGATGCAAAAGTAGATTCTTTTGGAGTAGGTGAAAACTTAATCACAGCCAAAAGTGATGCTGTTTTTGGTGGTGTTTATAAAATGGTTGCAATTGAAAGAAATGGGCAAATAGTTCCTAAAATAAAAATAAGTGAAAATGTGGAAAAGATTACAAATCCAAGTTTTAAAAAGGTTTATCGTTTTTATTGCAAAGACACAAATTATGCATTAGCAGATGTTATAATGTTAGCAGATGAGGAAGAACCAAAAGGAGAATATGAAATATTTGATGAGCATAATAAATGGAAAAGAAAGAAATTGAATAATTACTATGTAAAAGAATTACAAGAAAAGATATTTGAAAATGGTCAATTGGTTTATAAGTTACCTAATTTAAAAGAAATAGCAAAGTACAAAAAACAACAAGTTGAAACTTTATGGGAGGAGATAACAAGATTAAAAAATCCACAAAAGTACTATGTAGATTTATCACAAAAATTATATGATTTAAAAGCAGAAATGCTTGGAATGTAATAGAGTAAACGTAGGCAGGTGGCTATTTTGTAAATAATAGATAAACTTCAAAAAAACAAATTAACATAATATTCGACACTAACATACTATATAATATAGGAGGCAAAAAGAAAGTGGAAAACGTATTATATAGTATAGCAGGAATTTTAATACCATTTTTTGGAACTAGTCTGGGAAGCAGTTTTGTATTCTTTTTAAAGAAAAATATGAATGAAAAAATACAAAAATTGATTGTAGGTTTTGCTTCAGGAGTTATGATAGCAGCAAGTGTATGGTCACTTATCTTACCTTCTGTTGAAATGGCAGAAAATCAAGGAGTATTACCATGGATACCAGCAGCAGTTGGAGTATTAGCAGGTGTGGCATTTCTTATTGTAATTAATAAATTAGCCAAAAAAATTGAAGTCAAAAAAAATGGCAAAAAGCTAAATATGCTAATATTTTCAGTTACACTACATAATATCCCAGAGGGAATGGCAGTAGGTGTATGTTTTGCAGGGTTTTTAGCTGGAAATGCAGGAATTTCTTTATTAGAAGCAATAGTGCTAGCAATAGGTATAGCAATTCAAAATATTCCAGAGGGTGCAATAATCTCAATGCCTTTAAAAATGCAAGGCACAAGCAAAAAGAAAGCATTTTTATATGGTGTCTTATCTGGAATTGTAGAGCCAATATCAGCTATAATTACAGTATTATTGTTAAATATAGTGGTACCAATTTTACCTTATTTATTATCATTTGCAGCAGGAGCTATGATATTTGTTGTAATAGAAGAATTAGTTCCAGAAATCCATCAAGGGAAAAAATCAATGTTAGGCGTAATTGGTGTAACAATAGGATTTATCATAATGATGGTATTAGATATAGCTTTAGGATAAAAATAGTATTGATGTTATAGGAAAAACTTTGAAATTTTTAGTTGATAATCAAAGTGAAAATAAATTATTAAGAAGATTTTATTTTCAAAAGAAAGATTGGAGATTTTCCTATAACATAAATACAGTAAAGTATTTATAATTAATCTTAATTTAGGAAAGGAATAAATTAAAAATGAAAAAAACAATTGGGATAATTTTAAGAGAATATACATCAGATTATAAAGATGTAAAATTATATGGTTTTAGGCAAGATTTAGTGCCATTTTTAAGAAAATATGATATAAATGTTATTAGTATACCTGTAATGTTTAGAAATGAAAATGAATTTGACAAAGTGAAAGAAATTGTAGATTTTTGCGATGCAATTATATTTCCAGGTGGCTCAGAAATGTATAATATAGACTACAAAATAATTAAATATTTATATGAAATGGACAAGCCAACATTAGGTGTTTGTTTGGGATTTCAAATTATGGCAAAAGCATTTAATGGTAAAGATAGAGTTTTAATTGAAAGTGGAAACCATGCAAGTGAAGAAGAATATGTACACAATGTTACAATAAAAAAAGACAGTTTGTTATATAAAATTATAGGTGAAGAAAATATAAAGGTTAATAGTAGACATACTAAAAAAGTACCTTATACTGAATTAGATTGTGTGGCATATAGTGATGATGGGATTTTAGAGGCTGTTGAGGCAAAAGATAAAAAGTTTTTTATAGGAACTCAATGGCATCCAGAATCATTATTAAATGATGTAAATAGTAAAAGATTTTTTGATTATTTTATAGCTAGTTTATAAAAAAATAAAAAATAAAGAAAAATTTTTGAAAAACTACTTGACAAGTACAAAAAAAATTAGTATAATAAAAAACGTCGAAAGACGAAATGGTCGCTTAGCTCAGCTGGGAGAGCATCTGCCTTACAAGCAGGGGGTCATAGGTTCGAGCCCTATAGCGACCACCATTTATTTTTATATTTTATGAAAGTTAAATGGAGCAAAAGTTAGAGGTTTATGGCCCGGTAGTTCAGTTGGTTAGAACGCTAGCCTGTCACGCTAGAGGTCGACGGTTCGAG
>JAAWEC010000057.1 GCA_022794095.1 Clostridia bacterium | reverse complement strand
TGTCGTGTTGGGGACGTTTCTTTTGGGACATTTTTATGTAACCCCAAAGATTGTTCTTTTATTAAATCTACTGGTTGTTTGTGCATTATTTAAAATAATATATAACAATGTCAATGGGTTACATAAAAATGTCCCAAAAGAAACGTCCCCAACACGACATACACATTATATCACAAAAATAGAATAAAACCAATTGACTTTTGCAAATACTAAGATTATAATTAAGAAAAGTTTTATATGAGAGGTGTTTAATATGGCAATTTTATTACCAGGTGGAGCAGGTTATATAGGCAGTCACACTGCTATTGAATTATTAGAAGAGGGAAAAGAAATTATAATTGTGGACAATTTTTCTAATAGTAGTCCAAAAGTATTAGAAGCTATTAAAAAAATCACTGGGAAAGATTTTAAGTTTTATGAAATTGATTATATGGACAAAGTCGAATTAGAAAAAGTTTTTGAAGAAAATGATATAGATGCAGTTATTAATTTTGCAGGTTTTAAAGCAGTAGGGGAATCTGTACAAAAGCCAATAGAATATTATACAAATAATATTTCAGGAGCTTTAGTATTGTTAGATACTATGAGAAAATACAATTGTAAAAAGTTTATTTTTAGTTCTTCTGCAACAGTTTATGGAGAGCCAGAAAAAATACCTTTAACAGAAGATTGTAGAACAGGTGGAACTACAAATCCATATGGAACAACAAAATTATTTATCGAACAAATTTTGAAAGATATATATATTTCAGATAATAATTGGGATATATGTATTTTAAGGTATTTTAATCCTGTTGGAGCTCATAAAAGTGGTCTAATTGGAGAAGAACCACAAGGAATTCCTAATAATTTAATGCCTTATGTAGCAAGAGTTGCAAGTGAAGAATTAAAAGAATTATCTGTCTATGGAGATGATTATGATACACCAGATGGAACAGGTGTAAGAGATTATATACATGTAGTAGACTTAGCTAAAGGTCATTTAAAAGCATTAGATAAAATAGAAAAAGAACAAAAAGGTATATATATATACAATTTAGGAACAGGAACAGGATATAGTGTATTAGATATGGTAAAAGCATTTGAAAAAACTACAGGAAAAAAAGTTCCATATAGAATTGCACCAAGAAGAGCAGGAGATATTGCAACCTGTTATGCAGACCCTAAAAAAGCAAAAGAAGAATTAGGTTGGGAAGCAACTAAAACATTAGAAGACATGTGTAGAGATTCTTGGAATTACATTGAAGTAAACAAAAAATGAGACAATAGGGACAGGTCCTAAGTGTCTCATAAAAGCAAAAAATCAAAAATGAGACAAATGAGACCTGTCCCTCTTGTCTCAAATGGAGGAAACATGATAAATTTTAAAGAGGAAATAGCTAAAATGATAGGAAAAGCTATCAATTTGGATACAAATGAATTAGAAACATTTATAGAGAAACCAAAAGATATAAAAAATGGAGACTATGCATTTCCTTGTTTTCGTCTTGCAAAGGAATTGAAAAAAGCTCCACCACAAATAGCAAATGAAATAAAAGAAAAAATTGAAGTGAACGAAGAATTTATTGGAAAAGTAGAAGTATTAGGTGGTTATCTAAATTTCTATGTTAATCAAAAGCTATTGGTAGAGGAAGTATTATGCAATATAGAACAAAATGAAGAAAGTACAAAACCAAAAATAGGAGAGGGAAAAAATATTATTATTGATTATTCAGCACCTAATATAGCAAAACCTTTCCACATTGGACATTTACGCTCAACTGTAATAGGAGGAGCTTTATATAATATTTACAAATATTTAGGATACAATATAACAGGAATAAACTATTTAGGAGATTATGGAACACAATTTGGAAAATTAATTGAGGGGTACAAACTTTGGGGTGATGAATATGACATTGAAAAAGAACCAATAAACGAATTAACTAAAATTTATATTAGAATTAATCAAGAATGCAAAGAAAATGAGAGCATATTAAATGCTTGTAGAGATAACTTTAAAAAGTTAGAAGAGGGAGATGTCTATTGCAGACAAATATGGGAAAAGTTTAAAAATTTAAGTTTAAAAGAATTCCAAAAAGTTTATGACTTATTAGGTAGCAAATTTGATTCTTGGAATGGAGAATCATTTTATTCAGATAAAATGGGAGAAGTACTAGAAATATTAGAAAAGTCAGGAAAGCTAATAGAATCACAAGGAGCAAAAATAATTGATTTAGAAGAACAAGGAATAAATACACCATGTATTATAGAAAAATCAAATGGCTCATCAACTTATGCAACAAGAGATTTAGCAGCAATTTTATATAGGTCAAGAACATATAATTTTGACAAAGCATTATATGTAACATCTTATGAACAAGTTTTACATTTTAAACAAGTATTTGAAGTTGCAAAACTATTAGGAATAGAAGAAAAATACATAAAAGGTCTAAAACATATACCTTTTGGAATGGTGCTATTGCCAACAGGTAAAATGTCAACAAGAGAGGGAAATATAATTAAACTAGAGGAATTATTAAATGAAGCAATTAAAAGAGCAGGAGATATTATTGAGAAAAAAAATCCTATGTTGGAAAATAAAGAAGAAGTTGCGAAAAAGGTAGGAATTGGAGCAGTTATATTTAATGATTTAGCAAATAGTAGAGTTAAAGACGAAATATTTGACTGGAACCAAATTTTGAACTTTCAAGGTGAAACTGGACCATATATTCAATATACTTATGTACGTACAAAAAGTGTTTTAGAAAAAGCAGGTAATTTACCAAATATAGATGAAATAAATAAAGAAAAACTATTAGATGAATATGCAATTGCTATTCTAAAATTGATTTATGAATTTGAAGATATACTAATTCAAGTAACAAATAAGGAAGAACCATCTATTTTAGCAAGATATTTAATTGATTTAGCAAAAGCCTATAGTAGTTTTTATAATGAAAATAAAATAATAACAGATGACAAAGAATTACAAAATGCTAGAGTATATTTGACTTATGGTGTTAGTGAAATTTTAAAAACAGGTGCTAATTTACTTGGAATAGAAATGCCAGAAAAAATGTAAAAACAAATTATCTGTAAATAAGAGATGAGATTCGGCACATTTTCCAAAAATATTGCAAAATAAATTTAATATGATACATAAAAGTGAAATAAGTTTATAAGGAAATAAGAAATAAAAATCAAAAATAAACCTAAATTGTTAAATCAAATATTAACAAAAAGGTTTATTTTTTTGTAAAAATATTACAAGCATATTAAATTTTTGTTATAATTGTAATATTTATTGACACAACAAAAATATTCATTTATATTGATATTAAAGTATTTTATAGCAACATAAAAAGAAAATATGATAAATAGATAATAAAAGCTACATAATTATAAAAAATAAATACAAACCAAAATATTAAAATAGATAAAATTAAGGTATAAAAGCACTATAGGGGTTGCAAAAATTAACATAAAGTGATATAATAAAATATGCGAGTAAAAAAGAACAAGCTATATAAAAATATTAAAATGGGGGAAAATATAATGTATGTAAAATTAAAAAGAATTTTAGATATTATAATGGCTAGTATAGCACTAATCATTTTTGCCATTCCAATGTTAATTGTAGCAATAGCAATCAAAATTGAAGATGGTGACCCAATAATTTACAAATCACAACGTATGGGAAAAGGACAAAAGATATTCTATGTTTATAAATTCAGATCAATGAAGACAAAAAGAAAAGAATTAGATGGAAAACTAACACATGAACAAATGGTAACTAAAGTTGGTAAATTTATTAGAAAGACAAGCTTAGACGAATTACCACAATTATGGAACATATTAAAAGGAGAAATGAGCTTTATTGGACCAAGACCATGGATACCAGAATATTATGATTGGTTTACAACAAACCAAAAAAGAAGAGCAGATGTATTACCAGGAATTACAGGACTTGCTCAAGCAAAAGGTAGAAATGGAATCAGTATTTTTAGAAAAGTCAATTATGATTTAGAGTACATAGAAAACATGAGTTTAAAATTAGACATAAAAGTTATAATAGAAACAATAAAAACAGTATTTTTAAAAACAGATGCAGAAATTACTGAACAAGGAATAAAAAGAGAATTATTAGAACTAAAAATAAACAAAATTCAAAGCAATATTCAAAGCAACTTACAAAATGCTTTATTAGAAGAAGAAACATACAAGCAAGCAATATAATAAAGAAAGAGGTATACTATGCAAAAAGTATTATTTACTGCAACAGTAGACTCTCACATAAAGCACTTCCATTTGCCATATTTAAAATGGTTTCAAGAACAAGGATATGAAGTACATGTTGCAACAAATGGAGAAGAAGAAATACCATATTGTAATAAAAAACACATTGTTCGTTTTGAAAGAAGTCCTTTTAAAACGAACAATTTAAAAGCAATAAAGCAATTAAAAAAAATAATTGAAAAAGAAAAATTCGATATAATTCATTGTCACACACCAATGGGAAGTGTAGTAACAAGAATTGCTGCTATGAAAGCAAGAGAAAAATATCATACAAAAGTGATATATACAGCTCACGGCTTTCATTTTTTTAAAGGAGCACCAATTATAAATTGGTTAATATATTATCCTGTTGAAAAAATGCTAGATAGGGCAATGGATTGCTTAATTACAATAAATGAAGAAGACTACAACTTAGCAAAAAGAAGATTTAAAACAAAGCAAATTGAATTGGTACATGGAGTGGGTGTAGATGAAACAAGATTTAATATTACTATGACAGAACAAGAAAAAGCAGAATTAAGGAGAAGTTTAGGAATAGAAGAAAATGATTTTGTTATTATCTATCCAGCAGAATTAAACAAAAATAAAAATCAAGGAATGTTGTTAAATGCAATAACTAAATTAAAAAAACAAGGGTATGAAAATATAAAGGTTTTATTGCCAGGGAAAGACTCAAATAATGGTGCTTATGAGATAATGGCTAAAAATTTAGAAATAGAACAACAAATTAAATTTTTAGGGTATAGAACTGATATTCCTAAATTAATTAAAATTTCAAACTTAGCAGTAGCAACATCTAAAAGAGAGGGATTACCAATTAATATGGTAGAGGCAATGTATTGTGAATTACCTTGTATTGCAACAATAAATAGAGGACATAAGGAATTAATTGAAAGTGGAAGAAATGGTTTTTTGATAGAAATAAACAATGTTAATCAACTTGCTAGTAATATTTTAGAATTATATAAAAATAAAGAATTAAGAATTGAATTTACAAAAAATGCAAAAGAAAAAGCAGAAGTATTTATATTATATAATGTAAAAAATGAGATGGAAAAGATATATAGAAGTTACAAAGGGGAAAAGTAAGTGAAAAGATGGATTAAAAATATAGTAAAAAACAATAAAATAATCTATACATTATATAATAAAATTTTTTCAGGTATATTGAATTTTATAGGGCTGTTTGTTAAAATAGATAAAAAACAAGCTCTATTTGTCGTATATGGAGGAAAAAGATATGATGATAGCCCAAGATTTATCTATGAATACATAAAAAAACAACCAGAATATCAAGATATAAAATGTATATGGGCTTTTATAAAACCAGAGGAATTTAATTTTTTGCCAGAAGATGAAAAGGTAAAAATTGATACAATAAAATATTATAAAATGGTTCTAAAATCTAAATATTGGATAACAAATTCTTCTGTACAAAGAGGATTGAATATTAGTAAAAAAAGACATGTAGATGTTTTGTTGCAACATGGAATGGCAGGAATAAAAAAATTAGGTACTGATATAGATACACAAAATCAATCTTTTAAATTAAAAAAACAAGAACAATTTGATATGATATTCATAGAAGGAAAAAGGGAAAAAGATATATTAACTAAAGCGTGGCAAGTAGAACCACAACGTTTTTATTTAACAGGGTTACCAAGAAATGATGAATTATATAATATAAACAAAGAAAAAGTATTAGAAGTGAAACAAAAATTAGGAGTTCCTCTTAACAAAAAAGTGATTTTATATGCACCTACTTTTAGAGAATTTTATTTAGATAGTAGTTTCGATAATATAATAAAATCACCTTTTGATTTTGAAAAATTAAATCAAGAACTGAGTAATGAATATGTTATGATAGTAACAGCACATTATCAGGTAGGAAAATTACTTCGGAATACCAGAAAAAAATCAATTTACAATAAATGCATTTGAATACCCATATATTAATGACTTGCTTATGATTGCAGATATTTTAATATCTGATTATTCTAGCGTGGTTTGGGATTATTCTATTTTAGAAAAACCAATATTTTGTTTTGCTTATGATTATGATACATACATAAGTAAAAGGGGAACATATGAGGATTTGAATGAAATATTCTTTGGAGGAATTACAAAGACACAAGAAGAATTAATAGATAGAATAAAAAACATGAATGAAACAGAGTATGTGGAACATACAAAAAAAATAAAGAAAAAATATATAATTGAAGAACAAAATGCGACTAAGAAAGTTGTAGAAATAATTTTTAAGGAGAAAGACAATGTCAGAACCAATTAGAATTTTGCAATGTCTACCAAGTAATATGGGATATGGTGGAATTGAAACATTTGTTATGAATTTGTATAGAAATATTGATACAAAAAAAGTACAATTTGATTTTTTGATACATGGAGAAGGTGAAAATAGTTTTGAGGAAGAAATAAAACTGTTAGGTGGAGAAATATATAGAGTACCATCAATTAAGCGTTATATAAAATATCATAAGCAAATGAAAAAAATTTTTTTAAAAAATAGCCAAAAGTATAATGCTATACATATACATTGTGGCTATGCTATCCCATATTTTGATGCTAAAATAGCTAAAAAATATGGAATTGATAATATTATTGTGCATTCACATAGTAGCAATACAGAATTTACAAAAAGGAAGATTGTGCAAATTTTATTAAAAAATAAATTATCTAAAATTGCAAAATATAGATTAGCTTGTAGTGAAGAAGCGGCAAAGTGGATGTTTTCAAATAAAGCAATTGAAAAGAAGCAATATGAAATAGTGAAAAATGCAATTGATTTAGATAAATATAAATTTAATATAAATACAAGAGAAAAAATAAGAAAAGAATTGAATTTAGAAGGAAAATTTGTAATAGGGCACATAGGTCGTTTAGCAGCAGCAAAAAATCATATATTTTTACTAGAAGTCTTTAAAAAAATTTATCAAAATGAAAAAAAATCAGTATTGTTATTAGTAGGAGATGGAGAACTTAAGAATGAAATAAAAGCAAAAGCAAAAGAATTGAATATTATAGATAAAATTATTTTTATAGGAAAAAGTAATAATGTTACTAATTATTTACAAGCAATGGACGTATTTGTTTTTCCATCTTTATATGAAGGATTTGGACTAGCAGTTTTAGAGGCACAAGTGTCAGGATTACAATGCTTTGTGTCAGATACAATTACTAAAGAAATTGATGTTGCACAAATGGTAAATTTTATTTCTTTAGAAAAGAAACCAGAAGAATGGGCAAATATCATACTTAATAGCAAAGAATACAAAAGAGAAAATAAATCAGACATTGCAAAACAGAAAAAATATGAAATTGCAGAACTATCAAAAGAAATGGAAAAGTTTTATTTAATGATTAAGAAAGGATAAGAAAAAATGAAAACACAAATGATAATATATGATATAATATACCTAGCATTTTCTATACTGTGTATTGCATTATATACAATATTTGACAAAAAGACTAAAAAGATACAACCAATTGATATTATTATAATAGTTATATTAGTAATAATATCAGGAATAAGATGTAACTGTGGTTCTGATTATTATAGTTATTATATAGCTTATAATAACTGGCTTGGAAATGTGGATAGTATTCATATGATAATAGAAGATAATAGCCAATTTGGATTATATGTTATATCATTTCTATTAAAAACTATAACAGATTTCCCATATGCTATATTTTGGATGATAGCAGTAATTATATATCCAACTATGATTATCTATATGAGAAAAACAACACGGAAAGCCAAGTGTAGCATTTATGTGTTATATGTTATTAGGATTTTATGCAATATCTAATAATATATTAAAGCAATCAGTGGCAATGTTAATTATGATATGTGCTTATGAATTTTTAGCTAAAAATAAAAAAGTAAAATTTGTTCTTTTAACATTGTTAGCTGCTACTTTTCATACAACAGCAATAATTGCAGCTATATTAATGGTATTTTCAAGAATGATAAAACCATCTTACAAAAATTTATGGATTTGTGTTTTAGTTGGTATTGTAAGTATTTTCTTATATAATGTTATGGGAAATATTTTAGGATATATATCAATTTTAGCAAGGTACCAAAAATATTTTATAAACACATCAACTTTTTCTTCTATGTTAAAAGAAACAATTGGAGTAGCAGGATATGCTATAATTTATACACTAATTACGATTGTAGTATTAACTAAAAAAGAGAAAATTAAAGAGGATAACCCAGAAGTCTATAAAAGAATTCCATTATTAATGTTAGGAGTTACAACTAGTATTTTTGCTATTAATAATTGGACAATTAATCGAATTGCATTATATTTATATCAATTTGTTATTGTTATATTACCAACATTATTTTCTTTAAAATATACTATAAAGGGGAAAAAAATATATATTTTTATGATACTATTAATACTTGTAACTTCATGTTCATTCCTTACAATTTTCGCAGCTGAAAATGAATATTATCAGTATAAAACGTATTTTAACACAACACCACAACCATATTAAAAGGAGAAAAAATGGAGAAAATAACAATAATTATACCAGTATATAATGCAGAAAAGTATATAAAGCAATGTCTCGAAAGTGTAATAAACCAAACATATACCAATTTAGAAATACTAATTATAATAGATGGAGCAACAGACAATAGTGAAGAAATAATAAAACAATACAGCCAAAAAGACAGAAGAATACAAGTAATTAGTAGAGAAAACAAAGGCGTATTATATACTAGATTAGAGGGAATAGAAAAAGCAACATCTAACTATTTATATTTTGTAGATGCAGATGATTGGATAGAATTAAATACAATTGAAGTAATGTATAATGAAATGAAACGAAATAAATCAAATGTAGTTAGATGCAGAAGCTATTATGAAGATAACAAAAAATTAGAAATAAAAGAACAGCAGATGGAATATATAGAAAAAGAAAACTTTAAAGAAAAAATATATATGAAACTGTTTGGAACATATCAATTTTCATGTATATGGAATCAATTAATAGAAAAAAAATATTTTGATGAATTAAAAGATATAGATTTTACTATAAATTATGGCGAAGACCATATGTTAAATGTTGGTTTATACAAAAATATTAACTCTATTTTATTAATACCAAACTACTTTTATCATTATAGAACAAATAATGAAAGTATTACTAAAAAGCAAACCTATGAAAGTATACTAAAAAAAATGATAAATAGTTATAAAAGCCATGAAGAGATTATAAAAATATTAGATAAATATCAAGATATAAAAGACAAGCAATATTACAAAAAAATAATAATAAAAGACACCTTTAAAATTCTAAAAAACAGAATAATTGAGTTTTTAAGTTTTAGCATAAGAAATGGAAAAGGTAAAGAAGCTTATGTAGAAATAGAAAATTTATTAAATATAAATGGTATTGAACAAATGAAGAAAAATCTTACAGAAAAAGAACTATTACAATTAAGCAAAGACGAAAATCACAAATATATAATAAAGAACATATACAAAAAAGATATAAAGAAAATATTGAACTACATAAAATGGATTTACATACCAGGAAAAAAAATAAAAAAGCTTATAAAGAGATAAAATAAGGAGATTAAAATGCGTTCAAGCAATTCAATAAAAAATGCAATTGTAGCAATGGTAATGAATTTATTTACAATTGTAATAGGGTTTATAGCACAAAAAATTTTTATTGATGTTTTAGGAACTGAATATTTAGGAATTAATGGTCTTTTTACAAATGTACTTTCAATGCTTGGAATAATAGAATTAGGATTAGGTTCAGCTATAATCTATCATTTATACAAACCAATTGCAGAAAAAGACACCGAAAAGATAAAATCATTAATGCTATTTTATAAAATAGGTTATCGAGTAATTGCATTACTTGTAACTATAATAGGTTTACTTATAATTCCATTTATAGGATTTATAGTTGGAGAAGTAACAATTACAGAAAGTATTGTTTATATTTACATTTTATTTTTAATTGATATAGTAGCTTCATATCTATTAAGTTATAAACGTTCTATTTTATATGCAAACCAACAAACATACATTGTAAATATAATTCATATTGTATATTTAATTTTTATGAATGTTGTTCAATTGCTGGCATTAATAATAACTAAAAACTATATTTTATATTTATGGATAAAAATTATAAGTAGAATTTTTGAAAATGTTATAATTACATTAGTTGCTAATAAAATGTATCCATATATCAAAGATAACAGAGTAAAGCAATTAGATAAAAAAATAAAAAAGAGTATTTTTACAAAGGTAAAAGGTCTACTTTATCATAAGGTTGGAACTTTTATTGTATTAGGCACAGACAATATTATAATTTCTGCATTTTTAGGTGTAACAACTGTTGGACTATATTCAAATTATAACTTAATCATACAAGCACTTTCCAATTTGTTTTCACAAGTATTCAACTCAATAACAGCAAGTGTTGGAAACCTACTTGTAGAAAATGATAAAAAGAAGTCATACAATATTTATAAAAATATTTTGTTTTTTAATTCATGGATTTTTGCATTTGCTTCAAGTGGACTACTATGTATATTAGAACCATTTGTTAAAATATGGATAGGAAGTGAATTTCTACTGCCATTTGGAGTTTTAGTAGTGTTGGTTATTAATTTTTATATGCAGGGAATGAGAAAAACTAGCAATACTTTTAAAGAGGCAGCAGGCATATTTTATGAGGATAGATATGTTCCATTGTGTGAATCTGGAATTAATATTATAGCATCTATTATTTTAGTAAAAATATTTGGGTTAATGGGTGTATTTATAGGGACAATTATTAGTACATTTGTATTGTTTTTTTACAGCTATCCAAAGTTTGTTTATAAACCATTATTCGGAAGAACATATAATCAATATTTAAAAGATTATATTCCAGGTATTATTGTAAGCATTATATCTGTTAGTATAAGTTATGTAATAACATCAAATATACACATAGATAGTATGTTTTTACAAATAATAACAAATCTGATTATAGTATGTATAGTTCCAAATATAATTCATGTAATATTATTCTATAAAACAAGTCAATTTAAGTATTACAGTAAGCTTTTAAAAAACATAATAAAGAATAAAAAGTAAAAGATATTTGAATAATTGCAAAAAAGCTATATAAGTAAAAAAATACTAAAAAATTATTAAAAACACTTGCACACTAAGCAAAAAAATGGTATAATAAAAATAGTTTGATTAGGGAGGAAATAAAATGAGAAAATTAATCGCAAGCATAATTTTATTTGTAATTGTAGCAACATTAGCTACAACAGTAGTAAGAGCTACAACAGCTAGTACATTAGCAGATGATTTATATAAAGTAGGAGCAAAATATGGAATGACATCAGCACACAAAGTAAAAATAGAAAGATATGTATCAGACAATAACGTAACAAATAGCCAAGCAGAACAAGTAATAGCAAAAGCAAACGAAGCAGTTAAAATTATGGAAGAGGCTGGAACAACAGACTTCAACAAACTAACAGCAGAACAAAAAAATAAAATAAAAACAATTGCAAATGAAGCTGCAAGTATTGTTGGACTTACATTAACATTTAAAAATGGAACTGTAGAAATATATAAAGACGGAAAAAGAATCGAAGCATTAAGCTTAAATTCTGGAAAATTAGCATATACAGGAAATAATGTAAATTTAGTTTTAGTTGTTTCTTCAGTAGTAGTAGCCCTAGCTGCAGGTTTTACAATAAGAAAGAAATTTGCTAATGCATAAAATTATGAAAAAAACAATCAAAGCAACTATTATAAGCATAATAGTTGCTTTATTCATTAGTATAGCAATGATATTAACTATACGTCTTTTCTTTAGGGCAGAAATAGATGAAACAATATCATTAATTGGCAAAGTATCAATAGATATTGAAAACAAAAAAATAGAGCCAACAGTAATAGATGCGCAAAAACAACAAATAAAAAACTATCCAGAATATGGTTCACAATATGCAACAATTGAAATACCAAAAATAGGAGTTAATTTGCCAGTATACTATGGAGACACTTTAGAAATATTAAAAAATGGAGTAGGACACTCAAGTGGAAGCTATTTTCCAGGAGAAAATGGTTCAATTGTTTACATGGGGCATAATTCAACTAAAATGTTTCGCAGATTTTCAGAACTACAAATTGGAAATGAAATTACAGTAAAAACAAGCTATGGAGAATATAAATATAAAATATATGATATGCAACTAATAAATGAAACTGAAACTGAAAAACTACCAATTCAAAAGGAAAAAGAAATATTAATGGTATATACATGTTATCCATTTAACAATATTGGATATGCAACACAGAGATATGTAGTATATGCTGAATTGATTGAAACATAATTACAACACGTTCTGCACAAATTTGCAAAAGCAAATTTGGCAGGCAAACAAAGAGGGAGAATGTAAAGCAATCTTAAGCAGAAGAAAGGGAGAAAACAAACTATGAATTTAGTAAAAAATATTGCAAATTATGTCCTAGCAATCCTAATTTCTATATGTATCATTATATTTTTAATAATACAATTAGCTTCTTCTAGTATATTAAACAAAAAATATATATTATCAAAACTAGATGAAATAGACTATTATGGAAAAATACAAAAAGATGTACAATCAAATTTTGAAAACTATATACATCAATCAGGACTAGATGAAACAGTATTAGAAAATATAGTTTCAAAAGAAAAAGTAAAAAAAGATACACAGTTAATGATAAGCAGTATATATGATGGGACAGAAGAAACAATAGATATACAAGAAATAAAAGATAAATTGAATAAAAATATAGAGGAATTTTTAGGAAATACACGGAACAACCAAAGAACAAAAAGAAGCAATAAACACATTAGTAGAAAAAATATGTAGTGAATACACATCTACATTATCACATTACAAATTTGAAAATAAAATTAATGAATATTACACAAAAGTAAAAAAATACATAGAAATAGTTAAAAAAGCTTCTCTAGTTATAATAGCAGTAATAACTATTTTGTTACTATTATTAAACATGAAAAAACTTTATAAAGCATTCTCAGTATTTGGAACATCTTTAACAATTGCAGGTTTTTTCATGATGATTGTAAATATATTTATAAATTCAAAAATAAAAATAGAAACAATTTTACTATTAAATGAGGCAATATCAAACATCATAAAAAACATATTAACACAAATAGTAAATAATACAAAAATATATGCATATAGCCTAATTGCAACAGGGATTTTACTAACTTTAATTGCTAATTTTGTACACAATCAAATAAAATATAAGAAAAATCATAAATAATATTGCAAAAAAACAAAGTTCAATGTATACTATAAAAGAAAAATAACAAATGAAAAATAGAAAGGAAAAGGAACTATGGAAGAATTAGATTTAAAAGAACTATTTAATCTGTTTTGGAGTAAAAAAATCCAAATAATAATTATTATATTGATATTTAGCATAATTGGTTTTATATATACAATACTTTTTACAACTCCAATGTATAGTTCATATACAACCTTAGTATTAGCATCATCAGGAAATGAAAACCTAAATAGTAATACAAGCATAACAGCAACAGAAATAACAATCAATTCAAAATTAGTATCTACTTATAGCGAAATTGTTAAAAGTAAAAACATATTAAGAGAAGTAATTCAAAATTTAGGAATAGATATTGAAGAAGACACATTAAGAAAAAACGTTTCAGTTAATGCAAGAAAAGACACAGAATTAATTGAAATTACAGTTAGAAATGAGCAAGCAGCAAGTGCTGCAAGAATAGCAAATGAAATAGCAGAAGTTTTTATGAAAAAGGTAAAAGAAATCTATAGTATAGATAATGTGCAAATAGTAGATGTAGCAGAAATATCTGATTCACCTTCTAATATAAACCATGTAAAAGATATTATCATATTTGCCTTTATTGGTGCAGTTGTGTCAATTGGATATGTATTAATTAGCAATATGTTAGACACAACTATAAAAACAGTAGAGGACATAGAAAAAGAATATGATTTACCTGTATTGGTTTCTATCCCAATGATTGAAGATCTTGGAGAAGAAAGGAGGAGCAGAAGATAATGAAAAACGAAGTAGTAGCACATATTGACCCAAAATCTCCTATTTCAGAGATTTTTAGAACACTAAGAACAAATATACAATTTATAAACAATGATAAAAAAACAAAAACATTATTAGTAACTTCCACTTTCCCAGGAGAGGGAAAAAGTTGGATAACTGCAAACTTAGCAGTTACATTTGCACAAGCAGGAAAAAAAGTAGTATTAATTGATGCTGATATGAGAAAAGGTAGACAATATGCAATTTTTGGTGCAAAACCAAAACCAGGACTATCTAACTTTTTATCACAAATTGGAATAAAAGAGGAAGAAAATATAAGCAGAGAAATTATGAATTGTATGCAAAAAACTGAAGTAAAGAACTTGTATATTATACCAGCAGGAAATATACCACCAAACCCTTCAGAACTATTAGTATCTAGCAAAATGATTAAATTATTAGAAAAACTAGAAAGTGTATGTGATTTAATAATTATAGATGGTACACCATGTGAATTAGTAACAGATAGCTTAATTTTATCTAGGATGGTAGATTCTACAATAATTGTAACAGCTCATAAGGTAACAAAAAAAGATGCACTAGCAAGAGTTGTTAAAAATATACAAAATGTTGGAGGAAATATAACAGGAGTATTAATTAACAAAATGCCAGTATCTACAAAACGATATGAAGAAAGATACTATTATTACGGTAAAGACCCAAGCTTTTTCAATGATAATATAAAACAAGTAAAAAAGGTAGCACCAATAGAAATACAAAAGCCAATAGTTAATACAGAAAACCAAAAAACAGAAGACATTTTAAAACAGATGAATGATTACCTAGATAAAACCAAGAGGAGAAAAGATAAATGATAGACATACATTCTCACATATTACCAAATATTGATGATGGAGCAAAAAATATACAAGAAACCCTACATTTGTTGCAAGAAGCACAACAAGTAGGGTTTCAAGCAATTGTTTCAACTTCGCATTATATGGAAGGATATTATGAAACAAATGTGCCAGAACGCGAAATGTGGATTAAAGTAATTTATGAAAAAGGACAAGAAGAAAATATAGACTTAAAATTATATTTAGGAAATGAAATTTATCTATCAGAAAATATTGTTGGATTATTAAAAAATGGTAAGGCATCAACAATAAATGATACTAGTTATGTTCTTTTTGAAATGCCTTTAAATATAGAACCTTTAAACTTATATAATGTGATTTATGAAATGCTAGAGAACAAGCTTATTCCAATATTAGCGCATCCAGAAAGATATTCTTTTGTACAACAAAGTCCAGATTTAATCTATGACTTGATAGAAAAGGGTGTCTATATGCAAGCAAATTATGCAAGTATTATAGGATATTATGGCTCAAAAGCACAAGTAATAGTAAAAAAACTATTAGAAAATAATATGGTTCACTTTCTAGGAAGTGATGTACATAGAAAAAATACAATTTATCCGAAAATACCAGAAATACTAGCAAAACTAGAAAAAATAGTTGGAAAAGAAGAATTAGAAAAATTAACAACAACAAATCCAAAATTTGTATTACAAAACAAAAGAATACAAATTAATAATCCGAATAAAATAGAACTAACATTAAAAGAAAAGTTAATTATGAAATTGAAAAAATAGAAGTTAATATTATATAAATAGAGAAAGGAAAGATGTTAAAATGAGAAGGTATTTTGGAACAGACGGAATTAGAAGAGTTGCTAATACAGAACTAACGCCAGAATTAGTATATAAAGTTGCAAAAGCAGGAGCTTATGTATTGTCTAAGCATAGTGACCATATGCCAACTATTTTAATTGGAAGAGATACTCGTATTTCAGGTAATTTAATTGAAAGTGCTATGGTGGCAGGATTTTTGAGCTATGGAGCAAATGTCAAATTATTAGGAGTTATTCCAACACCAGCAGTAGCGTATTTGACAAGAAAACTAAATGCAGATGCAAGTGTAGTTATTTCAGCATCACACAATACTTATGAATTTAATGGAATTAAATTTTTTAGTAATAAAGGTATGAAAATTTCTGACACATTAGAAGAAGAAATTGAACAAATAATGGAATCTGGAAAATTAGAAGAATTAACAGCATTTGGAGATAAAATAGGTGTTTCAGAATATAATGAACAATTAATGGACAAATATGTCGAATTTTTTGAAGAAACTTTCAAAAATTCATTAGAACAACAAAAAACAGATGATTTTGTAGTTGGAATAGATACAGCAAATGGAGCAACAAGTGTTGTTGCAGAAAAGGTATTTAAAACATTAGGAATTCCATATAAAATAATAAACAACAAACCAGATGGTATAAACATCAATCAAAATTGTGGTTCAACTCATTTAAATGTGCTTAAAAAATTTGTAGTGGAAAATAATTTAAGTTTAGGTGTTGCATTTGACGGAGATGGAGATAGATGTTTAGCAATTGATGAAAAAGGAAATGAAATAGATGGAGATAAATTAATGGCAATAATTGCTAAAAGTTTAAAACAAAAAGGAAAACTAAAAAAAGATACAATTGTTGCAACAGTTATGAGTAATTTAGGTTTAAACAAATACACAAAAAATAATAATTTATCATTAGTACAAACAAAAGTAGGAGACCGTTATGTATTAGAAGAAATGCTAAAACACGATTTCAATATAGGTGGAGAACAATCAGGTCATGTAATTTTACTAGACTATAATCCAACAGGAGATGGTATACTAACATCTTTAATGTTAATACAAGCAATCTTAGAAAGTAAGCAAAAAGCCTCTGAATTAGGGGATATTGTTAAGTTATATCCACAAGTGTTAGTAAATGCAAAAGTAAGTAGTAGTAAAAAATACGATTATGACAAAGATGAAACAATAAAACAGGCAATAGAAAAGCTAGAAAAAGAATTTGACGGAAATGGTAGAGTTTTAATTAGACCATCTGGAACAGAACCACTAGTAAGAGTTATGATAGAAGGAGAAGAGCAAGAATACATAACAAAAAAAGCCCAAGAAATAGCAAGCTTAATAGAAGAAAGATTGGGCTAAAAAATATATGAAACTTGTAATACAAATGTAATATAAAATTAACAAAAAAGTGTTGATTTTAAGAAAAAATAATGATAACATATAAATGTAAATAAAACAAAAGAAAACGGAGGGGATTATATGTTCATTTTTGATATATCAAATCCATTAACCCTAATATTAATGTTAGCTGCAACTGTATTATTAATATTTCTTGCACAAGAAATAAAAAAGAGCTATGTAGCAGCAATTTTACTATTTGCATATTTGATTGTATTAATTATGCATGTAGCACAGATGGCTACTTTACCAGAAGAATTTAGATATATGCTATCAACATTATCTAGATGTATTGCAATAGATTTTGTATTTGTCCTAATAACATTCTTCTCTTATTTATGGGTAGATGACATAGAAGCAAAAGCAGGGGGCAAAAAAAGTATTGATAACAGTTTAGACTGGTTTTGGAAAAAAATATAACATAAGCAAAAAAAGACAAAAAAGTGAAGGCAAAAAGAGAAAAACAAAAATGAAAAATAAAAAAGATGATATTCTAAAAAATAGAAATCATCTTTTTTGTGTTTTTTGGGCATAATTGGGACAGGCACTGAATGACCCTTTTTGAGTTTGGGCATAATTGGGACAGGCACTGAATAGCCCATTGCTTATATTTAGGCATAATTATAGAGTAGTTGGAATATACATATATATAGGATATTTTGGACAAGGAGATATATATGTTTAATGTTACAGTACTTAAAATGAAGGATATAAAAAAATATTTATTAGGAATATTAGCAACAAGTATAGTGGTATTTATTGTAAGTAAATATATTCCTAAAAATAATAGCATGTTAGGTTGCTTAAAACAAACAGTTCCAACTATAACTAATATAAATCGTACAGATGAACAAAGAAATTATGAGGAGGATTTTTTGCAAGGGATTTTAAAGACGCAAATTAGTTCTATGAAGGTAATTGAGAACATGGAAAACAATATGGATAGTAATATAGAGAATGAAGATGTGAAAGAGAATAAAGTGGAGGAAGAACAAAAGCAAAATATTGAGATGGCACAAACGAATTTGGAAACAGAGGTTGTTACAAATAATCCTATTGCAGAAAAATATCAGGCAGAATATGGCAAAGTAAAAATTAAAAATGAAACAGAATTTGAACTTACTCAAGATATTTTGAAACCAGATATAACAATAGAGAATAAAAATGTTGTATTATTTCATACACATAGTTGCGAAAGTTATACATCAAGTGAAAAATATCCATATACTCCAACAGGAACTTATAGAACAACAGATTTGAATTATACAGTAACAAGAGTTGGAACTGAACTGGAAAATCAATTGAAACAATATAATTATAATGTAGTACATAGTACATCTTATCATGATTATCCAGCTTACAATGGTTCATATACACGTTCATTAGAAACTGTTGAAAATATTTTGAAAACAACTCCATCAGATATTGTAATAGATGTTCATAGAGATGCAATTGGTAGTAGAAGTGATTATGCACCAATAGTAAAGATAGGTGAAAATGATGTGGCAGCTCAAATAATGTTTGTTATTCGGAACAAATAATGGAGGATTATGGCATCCGAATTGGAATCAAAATTTAAAGTTTGCAGTTAAGGTACAAGAAAAAGCTGAAGAGATGTATCCAGGATTATTTAAGCCAATTATGCTAACAAAATCAAGATATAACCAGCATACAGCAAAATATGCAAGTATAATTGAAGTTGGTGCAACAGGAAATACATTAGAACAATGTTTGACAAGTATGAAATATTTATCAAAAGTAATGGATGAAGTACTAAAATGAGATTGTAGATGAGTATAGATGATACAGTTATAGGAAAAATTAAATATAAATGTTGAATTTTGTCATAAAAAGTAATATAATATTGAAAGAAAATAAAAGGAGGATTATATATGGAAGCAAGAATTATAGGAGAAACATTACCAGCAGTTATTTGCAAATTACAAAAAGGTGAAAGCATTTTAACAGAAAATGGTGGAATGAGCTGGATGGATGATGGATTTGAAATGAAAACATCAACAAATGGTGGAGTTATGAAAGGATTGGGAAGAGCTTTAGCAGGAGAATCTATTTTTATGAATACATATACAGCACAACAAGATGGATTAGAAATAGGATTTTCTTCATGTTTTCCAGGAAAGATTTTGGAATTTGACTTAAAAGATGGAGAAACAATAATTGCTCAAAAACGTTCTTTTCTTTGTGCAGAAAATACAGTTGATATTTCTATGCAATTTCGTAAAAAATTAGGAGCTGGATTTTTTGGAGGAGAAGGATTTATTATGCAAAAAATAACAGGACCTGGAAAAGTATTTTTAGAAATAGATGGTTCTGTTGTAAAAAAAGAATTACAAGCAGGTGAAAAACTAAAGGTTGATAATGGCTATGTAGCAGTTATGACAAAAGATGTCAAACTAAATATTGAAACAGTAAAAGGTGTAAAAAATATCGTATTTGGTGGAGAAGGTCTATTTTTAACAACATTAGAGGGACCTGGAACTGTTTGGTTACAAACAATGCCAATTTCTAAACTTGCAGGATTACTATATATGGGGCAAGCAAGATAAAAATGTTAAAAACTATTGATTTTTTTCAAAAATTATGGCATAATAATATTGTTAAAAGTTAAAAACAAGAAAAAAGAGAGTACATTTATAATTTTTCTTTCAAGAGAAAAGAAGTCATAGGCTGGGAACTTCTTAAGAAAAAGTAAATGGAAAGTAGCTTTTTTAGTTGATATTCTGAGAAATACAAAATAGGAATATTCGTTTAAGCCACGTTAAAAGCTAACTAAGACATAATTTAGAAATAAATTATAATTAAGGTGGTACCGTGAGAAAATAGCTCGCCCTTAAACATAGGGCGAGTGTTTTTTATATTATAAGAAAATTCTCTAAACTTTCTATAATATAAAGCGTTCCACAAAAAAAATTGCAAAGCAATTTTCGTGGGCGAACAAAAACGGAGCATGTAAAGCATTAAGAAAGGAATGATGTTAAAATGAACGAGTTTAAATCAAGACAGATTCCTACAAAAGAACAAATAGAAAGAGCAAAAGAACAAGAAAAACAACAAAGGAAAATAGAACATAACTTAAAGTTAATGAGAGATGCTAAGATACGTAAAAATAAAGAATTAATACTTTTATGTTATCAAAATGGTGGAAAATTAACAAATTTAGAAAAAGAAGCATTTTTTGCAATAGATGAAACTACAATTCCAGAAGGAACATATCGTATGCTTTATTGTGTAGCAAGAGAATATATTGAAAAAGGTAAAATAAAAACATTTGAAGAGTATAAAGAAAAATATAAAAAAGAAATGCATAATCCAGATTTGTTAGAAAGAAATATGCCATTAGGAGTAAATGTAAATTTATCAAAAGATAAAGAAAAAACAAGATAAGGAGGAATTTTTATGTTAAAAGAAAAATACAACCCAAAAGATTTTGAAGAAAAATTATATGAGCATTGGGAAGAAAAAGGATATTTCAAACCAAGTATGGACGAAACCAAGGAAAGTTATTGCATTATGATGCCACCACCAAATGTAACAGGAAAGTTGCATATGGGTCATGCATTAGATGATACAATACAAGACATTTTAATTCGTTTTAAAAGAATGCAAGGATATAATACTTTATGGGTACCAGGAACAGACCATTCTTCAATATCAACAGAAATGAAAGTAGTACAAAAACTAAAATCAGAGGGAAAGACAAAATATGATTTAGGAAGAGAAAAATTCATCGAAGAAGCATGGGAATGGACAAAACTTTATGGTGGAACAATTCAAAAACAACAAAGAAAACTAGGTTGTTCATGTGACTGGGACAGAAAAAGATTTACATTAGATGAAGGGTTATCAGATGCTGTATTAGAACAATTTGTTAATTTATATAACAAAGGCTTAATCTATAAAGGAAAAAGGATGGTAAACTGGTGTACAAATTGTAACACTTCTATTTCAGATGCAGAAGTAGAATACAAAGAAGAAGCTTCACATTTATGGCATATTAGATATAAAGTAAAAGGAGAGGACAAATACATTATTGTTGCAACAACAAGACCTGAAACAATGTTAGGAGATACAGCAGTAGCAGTACATCCAGATGATGAAAGATATAAAGATTTAGTAGGAAAAACTTGTATTTTACCAATTATGGATAAAGAAATTCCAATTATAGCAGATACTTTTGTAGAAAAAGAATTTGGAACAGGAGCAGTAAAAATCACACCAGCACATGACATGAATGACTATCAAGCAGGATTAAGACATAATTTAGAAATAATAGAAGTATTTGATGAAAACTTCAAAATGGGAAATCTAGTTCCAGAGTATCAAGGAATGGATTTAATAGATGCAAGAAAGAAAATTGTAGAAAAGCTAAAAGAAATAGGAGCATTAGTAAAAGAAGAAGAATACACACATAATGTAGGGAAATGTGAAAGATGTAAAAATACAATTGAGCCTAAAATTTCAGAGCAATGGTTCGTAAAGATGAAAGAACTGGCTAAGCCAGCAATAGAAGCAGTTAAAAATGAAGATGTAAAATTTGTTCCTAAAAGATATGAAAAAACATATTTTAATTGGATGGAAAATATCCAAGATTGGTGTATTTCTAGGCAATTATGGTGGGGGCATCAAATACCTGCTTATTATTGTGAAGAATGTGGACATATTAATGTAGCAAAAATAAAACCAGAAAAATGTGGTAAGTGTGGTAGTAACAAATTAAAACAAGACCCAGACACATTAGACACATGGTTTAGTTCTGCATTATGGCCATTTTCTACATTAGGTTGGCCAAATAAAGAAGCCAAAGACTTAAAAACATTTTTCCCAACAAATGTATTAGTAACAGGTTATGACATTATCTTTTTCTGGGTTGCAAGAATGGTATTTTCTAGTTTAGAACTGATGAAGGAAAAACCATTTAGTGATGTTTTAATTCATGGAATTGTAAGAGATAGTCAAGGAAGAAAAATGTCAAAAACTTTAGGAAATGGTGTTGACCCAATTGAAGTAATCGACCAATATGGTGCTGATAGTTTAAGGTTTTTAGTGTTATCTGGAACTACAATGGGAAATGATATACGTTACTTGCCAGAAAAATTAGAACAAGCATCAAATTTTGCTAATAAAATATGGAATGCAGCTAAGTTCATCATAATGAATATGGCATCAAAAGAAGAAATACTTGAATTTGGTGAAAGTATTAAAGATAAAGAAACAAAAAAATATAAAACAGATGCTTTAAGAATAGAAGATAGATGGATTTTAAACAAATTAGATAATCTAATAAAAACAGTTACAAGAAATATGGAAGAATATGACTTAGGAGTAGCATTAGATAATATATATAGCTTTATTTGGAACGAATTTTGTGATTGGTATATTGAGATGGTCAAAACCAGATTGTATAGTGATAATAAACAAGATAAAGTGCAAGTAAGTTTTGTTTTGAATTATGTATTTGGTGACAGCTTAAAGCTATTACATCCATTTATGCCTTTTGTTACATCTGAAATTTATGAAAATTTAGTTAATTATAATAATAAAGAATTAATAGTAGCAAATTGGCCAAAAGTAAGACAGAGAGTAGATTATGATGAAAATAATGACATCATTGAAAAGTTAAAACAAATAATAGTTGAAATTAGAAATATAAGAGCAAGTAAAAATATACATCCATCAAAAAAAGCAGACTTAATATTTGTAACACAAAAATATAATAAAGAAATAGATGAAGCAAAAGAATTCTTATTAAAATTAGGGTTTGGTCAAACTGTAATAATTCAAAAGGACAAAACAGGTATTCCAGAAGATGCTATTCAAATTATAACAGACGGAATAGAACTATATATGCCATTAGAGGGATTAATAAATAAAGAAGAAGAAAAATTAAGACAAGAAGAAGAAAAGAAAAGGCTAGAGCAAGAAGTTGCAAGATGTGAAAAAATGCTTTCAAACCCAGGATTTATAAACAAAGCACCACAGGCAAAAATAGATGAAGAGAAAGCAAAATTAGAAAAATATAAAGAAATGCTAAATAAAATAGGAAAGTAGGATTTGGGGACGGCCCCCAAATCCTATTTTTGTCGTATAGAAAAACACAGATTTTTCTATACGACAAAAATACATTCTACACAAATTTGCAAAGCAAATTTGGCAGGTGAACAAAAACGGAGTATGTAAAGTAATCTAAAAGGTTAAAAATTTTAATTATGCTCCTTTTGTTCTTGTATAAAAAATATAATAATAATTTTATATATTCGACGAACTATGACAAATTTTTCAATTTGTTTAGGGTATAATTTAAAAAAAATTATGTAAAGGAGTATTTGATTATTTGAGAAGAGCAAGAAGAAATATAATATCACATTTTTCGCATATTATGGTTCAAGGAATTGAAAAACAGTATATTTTTAAGGAAGATGTATATAAAGAAAAGTATTTTTATTTAATAATGGAAAATCTTAGGAAGTTTAATTTGGATTTATTAGCATATGTCATTATGGATAATCATATGCATATGTGTTTGTATTATGAGAATATAAAAGATGTTTCAAAATTTATGCATATCGTTAATTCAAAGTTTGCAAATTATTATAATAAAAAGGAAAATCGAGTTGGATATTTGTTCAGAAATAGATTTTATTCGCAAGAAATTCAAGATAGACAGCAATTATACAATGTTATTGCATATATACATAATAATCCAATAAAAGCAGGAATAGTAAAAGAATTGGAAGAATATAAATATTCTTCTTATAGAGATTTTGAAAAAGATTTAGTAAGTAAAGAAAAAATTTTCTTAATTTTTGAAACATATGAATATAAAGATATTTTTAATTTTATTCATAAAAATTATAGTAAAATTGGAATAAAAGATATAGAAGAAAAAAGTAATAATTATGAAAAAATAATAAGTGAGCATTTAAAAAGCAATAATCTGTCAATAAATATAGTAAAGAAAGAGAGAAATCTTTTATTAGAATTAGTAAAAGAATTAAGTGAGAAAACAAATATAACAAATAAAAGAATATCCTCTTTATTAAAAATAAATAAAAATACAGTAACAAAGATAATGAAAAAAATAAGTGAATGCAAACAATAGGATTTGGGGGCCGTCCCCGAATCCTACTTTTGTGTGAGAAATTGTCGAAAACTTTTCATGAAACGACAAAACTTCTTAAGTTTTGCTCTTGGAAAAATATGGAAAAGAGTTTATAATACAAATTAAATACATAGATAAGAGGGGAGAGATTAAATGGAATCTAAATTTTATGAAGAGGACAAGCTTTTAGTGTTTACAATTACAGAGGAAATTGATGATTGTAGTGTACAAAAGATAAGGAGGATAGCAGATTATGAAATTGAGAGATATATGCCTAAAAGAATTGTATTTGATTTTGATTGTGTCACTTTCATGGATAGTGCAGGAATAGGAATGATAATTGGTAGATATAAGTTTGCAAGCATGATAGGTGCAACATTAGAAATTAGAAATTTAAATGCAAGTGTAAAAAGGATTTTTGAAATGAGTGGGATTTTAAAATTAGTTTTAGTTGCATAAAGTTTAGGTATGCAGTTTTATACAAGTAACAAACATAATGTGTTTAAAAGAAAGGATTTTAAATAATGAAAGAAATTTTTGAAAATGAAATGAAATTAGAGTTTATTAGTAAGTCAACAAATGAAGCTTTTGCAAGGGTTGCAGTAGCAGCTTTTGCAGCACAATTAGACCCAACAATTGAAGAAATATCAGACATAAAAACAGCAGTTTCAGAAGCAGTTACGAATTGTATTATTCATGGATATGAGAACAAACAAGGAATTGTTAAAATTGTGGGGCATTTAAGACAAAATGAAATAATACTTGAAATTTCAGATAAAGGTAAAGGGATTGAAGACATTGAAATAGCTAAAGAACCTTTATATACAACAAAACCTAATTTAGAGAGATCTGGAATGGGATTTACGATTATGGAAAGCTTTATGGATAGAATGGAAATAGAGTCCATAGTTGGGTTAGGAACAAAAGTAACAATGAGTAAAAAAATAAAGCCAAAATTAGAACAAGAGGATGAAGATTTTAAAATGTTTACAAAGTGCTAAAGAAATGAGGGTTAAAGTAATGCATGAAAATGATTTAGAACTGATAAAAAAAGCCCAAGCACGGAGATAAATTAGCATTAGAAAAACTAATGAAGCAAAATAATGGATTAATATGGAGTATTGTAAAAAGATTTAATGGAAGAGGTTATGAATTAGAAGATTTATATCAAATTGGATGTGTAGGGTTTATTAAATCAATAAAAAAATTTGACACAAACTTTGAAGTGAAATTATCAACCTATGCTGTACCATACATGATGGGTGAAATTAAAAGATTCATACGAGATGATGGTATGGTTAAAGTGAGCAGAAGCATGAAAGAATTAAGCATTAAAATTAAAGAATTACAAAAAGAATATTTTTATAAAAAAGGGGAAGAAATAAGTATAAATCAAATAGCAAAAGAGTTGAAAACATCACGAGAAGATATTGTTTTAGCTATGGAATCAGCTAATTATGTGGAATCTATTGATGGAAGTAATTATTCTAATCAAAAAGATGGGAATAACATAAGTTTGATAGAAACACTTTCAAATAATGAAAATGAAGAAGAAATAATTACTAATAAATTAGCCATTAATCAGTTAATTGAAAATTTAGAAGAAAGAGATAAAGAAATTATTTTATTAAGATTCTATAAGGAAAAAACGCAATCACAAGTGGCAAAAATTTTAGGAATTACACAAGTGCAGGTTTCAAGAATAGAACGAAAAATTTTAGGAAATATGAGAAACAAATTAGCAGAGGTTTAATAATTTTGTAGGATTTGGGGACAGACCAATAATCCTAAATATAATATACAAGGAGAGAAAACTTGTGAAGAGATTTTTGTTATATTTTTTTGCTTTTGTTTTTATTTGTTTTTTGCTACCAGCTATGCTTACTAAAAGAGAAATACCTACAAATGTAAAAGATATAGAACAGCAAACAAATAAGGAAAATGCAAATTATGAATATAAAAATTATGGGACAATTAAATTGTTACATCATAAAACAGGAGAAGTAGAAGAAATTGCTTTAGATACATATTTATATGGTGTTGTTTCAGCAGAGATGCCAGCAGATTATGAATTAGAGGCTCTAAAAGCACAAGCAGTTGTTGCAAGAACATATACTATTTTTAAAATAGAAAATAAAAAGCATGATAATGCAGATATTTGTGATGATTCTACTTGTTGTCAAGCATGGGTTTCAAAAGAAGATAGATTGGCTAGATGGGAAGAAAATAAAAGGGAAAGTAATTGGCAAAAAATTGAACAATGTGTGAATGAAACTAAAGGAAAAATTATTACATATGAAAATAAACCAATAAATGCCTTTTTTCATGCAAATAGTGGAGGAACAACAGAACTTCCAGTTAATGTATGGGGTGGAAGTAATTTTCCATATTTGCAAGTAGTAGAAACAGCAGGAGAAGAGGGATATAATCAATATGCTTCAGAAGTAGAACTTTTGCAAGATGAAGTAATGGAAAAATTGAAGACAAAATATGGAGATATACAAATTGATTTTGCAAAAGATGATGATATAAAAATATTAGAACATACTGATAGTAATCGTGTAAAAACTGTTAAATTTGGAAATCATGAACTTTCTGGAGTGGAAACAAGAACTATTTTTGGATTAAAGTCAACTAATTTTGAAATAACAAAGCAAGAAAACAAGATAAAATTTACTGTAAAAGGATATGGACATGGAGTAGGAATGAGTCAAACAGGAGCAGATAGTATTGCAAAGCAAGGAAAAAATTATGAAGAAATTATTCATCATTTTTATAGTAATGTAGAAATAAAAGATATAAATTCTATGTAAAAATGTATATTCTTCTAAAAATAGGAAATACTTGTAATAATAAAACTATTTAAGGAGGATTATATGAGAAGAGAAAATAGAAGAAAGAATTTGCAAGGTAGTAGTACAAAATTGGACAAGGTTATCTTATATGCTGGAATTGGTGTAGCAATTTTGACAGTTATTGTTTTTTGCTTATTTATGTATAGCAAGGGGTTGAATGATAATATAAAAAACAGCACAATGAATTTAGAAGAAATGGCAAATATTACAAATAATACTCAAAGTGCTAGTACAGAAATTGGAAAAACTGTGGAAGAGTCAAAAAATGAAGTAGAAAAATCAGATGAAAATGCTACAAATAATACTACAAGTAATACTGATAATACAAATAATTCAAATAATATCACAAATAATACATCTAACAAAAGCCAAAATAACACAATAAAAAATACCAATACAACCAAGGCAAATAATACAGCAAAAGTAACTACTAATACAAAAGAAACTAATGAAAAGCAAGAAAAAAAAGAAACTAAAAAAGAGTTAGTTTTTGCAAAACCAGTAGAAGGTGAAGCTGTAAGAGAATATGCCAAAGATAATTTGATTTATTCTGAAACATTAAAAGAATGGACAACTCATATGGGAATTGACATTAAAGCAGATAAAACAACAGTAGTAAAAGCAGCAGAAGCAGGAACAGTAAAAACAATAAAAAATGATCCGAGATATGGATTAACAATTGTTATTGAACATGAAGATAATTTCCAAACAGTGTATTCTAATTTATTAACATCAGAATTTGTTGTAGAGGGTGAAAAAGTAGAAAAAGGACAATCAATTGGAACAGTTGGAAACACTGCTGTATTTGAAATTGCAGACGAACCACATCTACATTTTGAAATATTAAAAGACTCTTTGCCAGTAGATCCAAGTATTTATATAAAATAAACAATAGAACAAAAGGAGCATGATAAAAATGTCAAAAATATGTTTGACATTTTTTTGTTTGTATGATATTATAGTAAAAAATTGAGAAATGGAGTGGTAAAAATGACAAGAAAAAAGCCAGAATTAAATAAAAGAGAAAAATCAATACTAAAATTCATTGAAAAACAAATCATGACACAAGGATACCCACCATCTGTAAGAGAAATTGGAAAAGCTGTAGGATTAAACTCAACAGCAACAGTACATGGATATTTAGCAAAATTAGATGAAAAAGGTTATATTAAAAAACAAGATAAAAAAGGAAGAACACTTAGACTATTAAAAGGTGGTTCAGGAGAGCCAAAGAAAACATCTAGTAAAGATTTTTATACACAAAAAGAATTAGTAGAAGTTCCTATCATAGGAAGAATTACAGCAGGAGAACCAATATTAGCAGTTGAAAATGTAACAGATACATTTCCAATACCAATTGACTTTGTAGGAAATTGTGAAAGTTTTATGCTTACTGTTAGAGGAGAAAGTATGATAGAAGCAGGAATTTTAGATGGAGACTATATCTTAGTAAAAAAACAAAATACAGCTAATAATGGAGAAATTGTAGTAGCATTAATTGGAGACGAAGCAACAGTAAAAACATTTTACAAAGAAAAAGACCATATTAGATTACAACCAGAAAATTCAACTATGGAACCTATAATTGTACCAACATGTGAAATTTTAGGAAAAGTAGGTGGAGTATTCAGAAAAATGTAAACAATATTTTTCTTCAGATTAGAAAATCAGTATAACCTTACTAATATATAGAAAATTCACAAAAAATTTACAATTAAAGCATTGACAAATACACTGTGTCACATATAATGATACAGTGTATTTATATCTAAAAATGTTTATATTTTAAAACATTTTGCTATAATAAAAAAATATCTCAAAAAATGTCCAAAATGGACAAAACGAAGGGAGCATATATGTTAAAAGTTTTAAGTAATTTAAAAAACTCATTTTGGCGAGTTATTATAATTGTTATATTATTATGCGTACAAGCAACAACAGATTTGGCCTTGCCAGAATATACATCTAAAATAGTCAATATAGGTATTCAAAATGGAGGAATAGAAAATGCAGTACCAAAGGTTATATCAAAAAAAGACATGGAAGAACTTTTAATTTTTACTAATGAAGATAATGAAATTTTAGATAATTACACATTAGTTGGAAACAGCCCAAATAAAGAACAAGAAAAAATAATACACAAATATTTAGGAAACAACTATGTTGCAGAGGAAAATACAATATATATTTTAAAAGAAAATAAAGAAACTATAAATAATTTATCAAAAATAATGAGTACTCCTTTAATGGAAATGACAACTATAAAAAACAAAGAAACAGAAAATCAAATTAAAGAGCAAATTATACAAAATAGTAATATGCCAGAAACACAAAAACAATACTTACAATCACAAAGCCTAATTGATATAATAAAAAATTCAACAGAAGAGCAAAGGCAACAAATTTTAAAACAATATAGTGATAAAATAGACAATATGCAAGAGTCAATTAAAGAACAAGCTGCAATAGCTTCTGTTAAACAAGTTTATAAAAATTTAGGAGTAGATACAGACAAACTTCAAAATAACTATATTTTAATAGCTGGTATTCAAATGTTAGGAATAGCTTTTATTACAATGGTATTAGCTGTAACTATAATGCTTTTATCATCTAAAGTAGCAGCAAAACTAGGAAAAACACTAAGGGATAAAGTCTTTAAAAAAGTTATTAATTTCTCAAATAAGGAACTATCTGAATTTTCAACAGCATCTTTAATTACAAGAAGTACTAATGACATTCAACAAATACAACAACTTATGACAATGTTATTTAGAGTAGTTGTATATGCTCCAATTATTGGTATAGGTGGGTTTATAAAAGTATTAACAAATAGTGATAATCAAATGGCATGGATTGTTGGAGTAGCAATCTTAGCTATTCTAGTTATTGTAGGAACATTATTTATTATAGTTATGCCAAAATTCAAAAAATTGCAAGAACTGATTGATAGATTAAACCAAGTTGCAAGAGAAATATTAACAGGATTGCCAGTTATTAGAGCATTCAATAAGGAAAATAAAGAAGAAGCAAGGTTTGAAATGTCAAATCAAAATTTAATGAAAGCAAATATTTTTGTTGATAGAGCAATGTCTATGATGATGCCATTACTTATGCTTGTTATGAATTCTATAGCAATTTTAATAGTATGGGTTGGTGGGCATAATGTGGATAATGGTAACATGCAAGTAGGAGATATGATGGCATTTATACAATACACTATGCAAATTGTTATGGCCTTTCTAATGATTTCAATGATTTCTATTATGCTACCTAGAGCTGCAGTATCTGCGAGACGTATTAATGAAGTATTAGAAACAAAACCAGATATAATAGACCCAAAAGAAAACAAAAAATTTGATATGAGTAAAAAAGGTTTAGTAGAATTTAAAAATGTATCTTTCCGTTACCCAGATGCTGATACAGAGGTTTTATCTGATATTAATTTTACAGCAAATCCAGGAGAAACAACAGCAATAATTGGAAGTACAGGAAGTGGAAAATCAACTATTGTAAATTTATTACCAAGATTTTATGACGTAACAGGTGGAGAACTATTAGTAGATGGTATTAATATAAAAGAAGTCTCACAAAAAGAATTAAGAGAAATTATAGGATTAGTTCCACAAAAAGGAATTCTATTTTCTGGAACAATTGAATCTAATATTAAATATTCAAATCAATTAATGTCAAATGAGCAAATGGAAGAAGCAGCGCAAATTGCACAAGCAACTGAATTTATTGAAAGTAAAGATAAGAAATATCAAGAACCAATTGCACAAGGTGGAAGTAATGTTTCAGGAGGGCAAAAGCAACGTTTGGCAATTGCAAGGGCAATAGCTAAAGACCCAGAAATATTTATATTTGATGATAGTTTTTCAGCATTAGATTTTAAAACAGACAGTAAATTAAGAGAAGCTTTAATGAAAAAAACAAAAAATAAAACAGTAATAATTGTTGCACAAAGAATTAGTACAATTATGAATGCAGAAAAAATAGTAGTACTAGAAGAAGGAAAAGTAGTTGGAATAGGAAAACATAATGAACTTATGAAAAACAATGAAACATATAGGCAAATTGCTTTATCGCAATTGTCAGAAGATGAACTAAAAGAGGAAGGGGGAGAATAATATGCCAGGAGGACCAATGGGAGGACCTATGAAACCAGGTGGAAAGCCACCAGAAAAAGCAAAAGACTTTAAAAGCACAATGAAAAAACTAATAAATAATTATTTATCAAAATATAAAATAGCACTAATTATTGTAATTATTTTTGCAATTGGAAGTACAATCTTTACAATTGTAGGCCCTAAAATATTAGGAAATGCTACAACAGAGATATTTAATGGGCTAATTGGAAAGTTGTCTGGTGGAAATGGCATTGATTTTGGAAAAATTGGACAAATTGCAATAAGTTTATTAATTTTATATGCATTAAGTGCAGTGTTTTCTTTTGTTCAGGGGTTTACAATGACAGAAATTTCACAAAAACTAACATATAAATTAAGAAACGATTTAGTAATAAAAATAAATAAATTACCAATGAAATATTTTGATATAAAAACACATGGAGAAGTATTATCAATAATTACTAATGATATTGATACATTAAGTATGAACTTGAGTCAAAGTATTACACAAATTATTACATCTATTTGTACAATTATAGGAATATTAATAATGATGTTTTCTATTAGTTGGCAAATGACCTTAATATCTCTTGTTATACTACCAATTGCAGGAATCTTAGTAAAAAATATTGTGGGAAAATCTCAAAAATATTTCCAGAATCAACAGGCATATTTAGGACATGTAAATGGTCAAGTAGAAGAAATTTATGGTGGATTAAGTGTAGTAAAAGCATTTAATAGTGAAGAAAACGTAATTAAAGAATTTGAAAAGGCAAATAGTGAATTATATAAATCTGGTTGGAAATCACAATTTTTATCTGGATTAATGTTTCCAATTATGAATTTTATATCTAATGTAGGATATGTAGGAGTAGCAGTTGCAGGTGGATATTTAGCAATTAATGGAAGAATTACAGTAGGTAACATTCAAAGTTTTATTCAATATAATAAGCAATTTACCCAGCCAATAAACCAAATTGCACAAATATCTGCAACATTACAATCTATGACAGCAGCTGCTGAGAGAGTTTTTGAGTTTTTAGAGCAACCAGAAGAAATAGATACAGATAAAAATAATATAAATACTGAGAATTTAAAAGGAAATGTAGAATTTAAACATATAAAATTTGGATATGATGAAGAAACAACTATAATAAATGATTTTACAGCTAATGTAAAAGAGGGACAAAAAATTGCAATAGTAGGACCAACGGGAGCTGGAAAAACAACAATAGTAAAATTACTAATGAGATTTTATGATGTAGCAGATGGCGCTATCTTAATAGATGGACACAATATAAAAGAAATTAATAGAGGTAAACTTCGCAAAATGTTTGGTATGGTATTGCAAGACACTTGGTTATTTGGTGGAACAGTAAAAGACAATATAAAATATGGAAAAGAAGAGGCAACAGATGACCAAGTAATTGAAGCTGCTAAAGCAGCTCATGTGCATCATTTTATAAAAACATTACCAAAAGGATACAATTCAGTTATCAATGAAGAAACAACTAATATATCAGCAGGGCAAAAGCAATTATTAACAATTGCTAGAGTTATTTTAGCAGACCCTAAAGTATTAATCTTAGATGAAGCAACAAGTTCTATTGATACAAGAACAGAAATTCAAATACAATCTGCTATGGACAATTTAATGAAAGGAAGAACTAGTTTTATTATTGCACATAGGTTATCAACAATAAAAAATGCAGATTTAATTTTAGTTATGAATCATGGGGACATTGTAGAACAAGGAACACATCAAGAATTACTAGAAAAAAATGGCTTTTATGCTGATTTATATAATAGTCAATTTGAAGTTGAAGAACGGATAAATAGCCAAAACAACAATATGATGACAAAGATATTTGTAAAATATAATTTGGGTATGGACTTTTTTTGCTTTTTCAGATATAATAGACAATGAAAAAACACACATTCTACAAAAATAATTAGAAATAAAGATTATATTATAAAAATTTTTGGGGGTTACAACAAAATGTATGAAAGAAGCGCTATTGTTTTAGAAAGATATCTAGAAAAGCTTTTAAAATTTGATAAAACATATAATCTAAAGAAAAATAATGAAAATTATAATATATTAATAAGTGAAATTGAAAACTATCAAATCATGACAAATAAAGAAACAAAAGTAATACAAGAATTTGATGATGCTGTTGCCAAAATAGAAGGATTACAACAAGAACAAGAAAGATTATGCAAAACCAATATGAAATTAGAAAGTGATAGAGTTCAATATTTCAAAGATTTAGGAGAAGATGCACAAGTATTAGATGGCAAATTCAAAAGGATAGAAATTGCACTTGATAAAAATAATGGACAATTAAAAGAAATCAGAGAAGAATTTGTTAAACAATTAAATGATTTTTCACAAAAACAAAAAGATAGAAATAAGTGTGATAAAGCAAAAAGAATAGGTGAAGCAAAACATATCGAATACATTAAGAGAATGCATGAAGAATTTGAACAAATTAATATAAAAGATGTAGTAGAAATGAAAGACTTTATTACTTCTGAAAAAGAACATATAAAACAAGATGTTCTGTTAATTATGTCGAAAAATGGTAAAAGTGAGAGAATTGCGTTTGACCAAGATGTATTAAGAAAAGCCATCAATACAAGAATTGATATAGCAGAAAAAGAAGCAGATTGTTATACTTCTGTTTATGACAAAATGAAAAAAATATTAGCTGAAACAGATAATGAAACAATTAGATTAAACAAATATAAAAAAACATTAAGAGATACAAGTGTTAAATTAGCATTTTTAGATGCAGTGAAAGACTACATTGTAAGCTTTTTAGATTATGAAAGAATGACAGCAATAAATGGTGCAAAGGCACATAAAAAAATGATGGTAGAAGCTTGTAATAATTTTGAACGTGATATGATACAAATTAGAAACCTATATGAATTAATTTTAAAAGAAGCAGCTACCAGATCAACCAAAAAAGCATATAAGGAGTTATACAATAAAACATATTTAAGAAATATTGAAGATAAAGAAAAAAACTTTGAACAAGAAGTCAACAATGTAAATATTAGCATGGGGACAGTAATTAATTCAAATTATTGGAGAATTGAAGGAATTAAAAATATATATAATGTATTCCAAAAAGAAGTATCTGAAAAATTTGATAGAGACTTATCAGAGTTCAGAATTGATGAAGAAGAAATAGAATTAGAAAGTGCCCAAGTAACTATACAGGAGAGTTATTATGCTAAAACAGAAAACAATAAAAATACAACAAAAAATAAACGTAAAGTAGTTCAAATAGTCGAAGATGAAGAAGATGAAGTACATGAAGAAGAAAAAAATGACATATTATATAATATAGATTATGAAGAAGATAAAGAAATAGAAAGCTATTATGATAATGAAGAGGAAGACAAAGAAAATTATTATGATAGTGAAGAACACGAAGAAGAATACTACGAAGATGAAGAAGACAAAGAAGAATATTATGAAGATGAAGAAGACGAAGAAGAATACTATGAAGATGAAGAAGACGAAGAAGAATACTACGAAGATGAAGAATACGAAGAAGAATATTATGAAGATGAAGAAGACGAAGAAGAATACTATGAGGATGAGGAATACGAAGAAGAATATTATGAAGATGAAGAAGATGATGAAGAATATTATGAAGATGAAGAAGATAATGAAGAAGAATATTATGACAGTGAAGAAGATGACGAAGAAGAAAACGAAGAATATGACAATGAAGAACATTATAGTGATTTCCAATTAGAATATAATAATAGGAAGAAAAAGCTAGAAGAACAAGAAAAAGACCAATACATAGAAAACTATATAAATACTTATGAAGAAGATGAAGATGACGAATATAAAGCTTATTATGAAAGAAGAAGAACCACTTATAATGATTATTATGATGAAGATGATGACGAAGAATATGAAAATATTTATGAATACAAATATGATGAAGACGAAGAAGACGAAGGCAAAAATAAGAAAAAAAGACAAGATGACTATTTTGATGATGAAGATACTTTAGACAATATAATTGCAAAAAGCAGAAAAAAAGCAATAAAAAGAACAACACATAAAAGAGGAAATAAAGGAATACTAGACAAATTTTTTAATAAAGATTTTAAAATGAAGTTATTTTAAAATGAAAGAGAATGAAGGAGAGGAAGTATGTTAAAATTAGAAAAAATCACCAAAGATTATATTTCAGGAGATTCTAAAGTTCAAGCATTAAAAGGAATTGATATAGAATTCAGAAAAAGTGAATTTGTATCAATTCTAGGGCAAAGTGGGTGTGGTAAAACCACACTTTTAAATATAATAGGAGGATTAGACCAATATACTTCACGGAGATTTAATCATTAATGGAAAATCAACTAAAAAATTTAAAAATAAAGATTGGGACGCATACCGTAATTATTCAATAGGGTTTGTTTTTCAAAGTTATAATCTAATTCCACACCAAACAATTTTATCAAATGTAGAACTTGCTTTAACTATTTCAGGAGTATCAAGAAAAGAAAGAAAACAAAGAGCAATACAAGCATTAGAAGATGTTGGATTAAAAGAACAAATCCATAAAAAGCCAAACCAACTATCTGGTGGTCAAATGCAAAGAGTAGCAATTGCAAGGGCATTGGTAAATAATCCAGACATAATCTTAGCAGATGAGCCAACAGGAGCATTAGATACAAAAACAAGCAGACAAATAATGGAAATTTTAAAAGAAATAGCAAAAAACAAATTAATAATAATGGTAACACATAATCCAGAATTAGCACAAGAATATTCTACAAGAATTGTCAAAATATTAGATGGTGTAATTACAGATGATTCAAAGCCATTTACAGAACAAGACAAAAAAACAGAAAAAGTGCAAGTAAAAAATGGAAGAACATCAATGAAATTTTTTACAGCTTTAAGACTAAGTTTAAACAACTTAATGACAAAAAAAGGAAGAACATTATTAACATCATTTGCAGGAAGTATAGGAATTATAGGAATTGCACTAATCCTTGCTATTTCAACAGGAGTGCAAAACTATATAAATAAAGTAGAAGAAGACACTTTGTCATCATACCCAATTACAATTCAAGAAACAAGCATAGATATGTCGGCAATGATGGCATCTATGATGGGAACAGAAAGTAGTAGTCAAAATTCAGAAGATGGAAAAGTACATTCAGCAGATATTATGAATGAAATGATAACAACATTATCAAATAAAAAAGAAAGTAACAATTTAGAAGAATTAAAAAAATACTTAGAAGATGGTAATAATGAAATAACAAATAATAGTAATAGTATTGAATATGGATATAATTTAAAAATCAATTTATATAAACCAAACACAGAAAATGGAATTGTAAAAGTAAATCCAAGTACTGTTATGAATGCATTTGGAATGGGAGATATGATAGAAGCACAAAACAATTCTTCTGTTGCATCTATGTTTGGTGATACAATGATGACAAACACAGACATATGGATAGAAATGCTAAATAATAGACAACTATTAGAGACACAATTTGATTTAGTAAAAGGAAATTGGCCAAAAGCATATAATGAAGTTGTTTTAATCTTAAAAGAAGATGGAAGAATTGACGATTACACTTTATATTCTTTAGGATTGAAAAATCAGGAAGAATTAGAAGAAAAGTGGAAAGCAGTAGAAAAAGGAGAAAAAATAGAAGAAAATCAAGAAAGCACATCATACACATATGACGAATTAATGAACCTATCTTTTAAATTATTGCTAAATTCAGATTATTATAAAAAAGAAAATGGATTATGGCTAAACCAAAAAGATGATGAACAATATATGAAAGATAAAATAGCATCAGCAGAAGAAATAAAAGTAGTAGGAATTATAAAACAAAATGAACAAAGTGTAGCAAGTACCAGTGTAACTAGTGGAATAGGATATACTAAAGATTTGAAAGAACATGTAATAAAAAAATCAAATGAAGCTGAAATTGTAAAAGAGCAAAAAGAAAAACCAGAAATCAATGTATTTTCAGGTTTAGAATTTCCAAAAGAAGAAGAAAAAGACAAAATGGTAAATTTAAGTAATGAGCAAAAAATGGCAATGAGTAAATTAAGTAGTGAAGAAATTGCAAAAATGATGGAAACATATACAGCAAATAAAGATGCAAGTTATGACAAAAATTTAGAAACTTTAGCTGCAATTGATATGGAAAAACCTAAATCTATTAGTATATATCCAAAGAATTTTGAAGCAAAAGACAAAATAGCAGATGCCATAGAAGCTTATAATCAAAAGCAAAAAGACGAGCAAAAAGAAGCAAATGTTATAAATTACACAGATATGGTAGGAATCATGATGAAATCAGTTAGTCAAATCATTGACACAATTAGTTATGTATTAATTGCATTTGTTGCTATATCTTTAATTGTATCTTCTATTATGATAGGAATTATTACTTATATTTCTGTACTAGAAAGAACAAAGGAAATAGGAATTTTAAGAGCTATTGGAGCTTCTAAAAGAGATATTTCAAGGGTATTTAATGCAGAAACATTTATTTTAGGATTAATATCAGGACTATTAGGAATTGGAATAACAATATTACTTACAATTCCAATCAACAGTATAATTTATAACTTAACAGGAGTAGTAGTAACAACTATGGTGCCACCAATTGCAGGAGTTACATTAGTTATAATTAGTATGTTATTAACAATGGTTGCTGGTTTAATACCATCTAAAATGGCAAGTAAAAAAGACCCTGTAGAAGCATTAAGAACTGAATAAAAATTTGAAAAAGTGTTTTATAATAGGTATTTGTTATAAGACACTTTTAATATGTAGAATAAAAACTAATAATTGGCAATTTTCAGTATACGAAAGTAACATAAAAAAGTTTTGAGTAATGCGATAAAATCGGCTAATTGTAAAGGTTTGAAAAAAAATAAAAATATTAAAAAATACTATTGACTTATAAAATAAAATGGGGTAAAATGTCATTGTGTAACCTAAAACAGATTAAAAAACAATATAAGGGGGTGAATTTTTTAGAAAAGTGGGAATGACAGTTTATGGTAAAGCCAAAAGAGCCAAAAAGAACTCGAATAAAAAAAAGGTGGTAGTAACTTGTATCATTTTGCTAGTAATGTTTCTAGCTATTGGCTATATAATATATAGTACAAGATTTTGGGAAATGAAAGATAATCAAAATCAAACAGATAGTGGAACTGTTGAACCAGAGCAAAACGATACACCAGTAGAAGAAATACCAACTGTAGAAGAACCGCAAGATGAAATTGTTGATACCAGTGAAATACCAGCAACAATGGGAAACTATAAAGTGCTTGGTCAGTTGGTTATTGACAAAATAGATGTTAAAAAGAACATATTAGCGGTATCAGAAAATGCTTCATTAGCATTATCAGTTGCACATTTTTATCCACCAAATCTAGGCGTAAACGAGTCAGGAAACTTTTGTATTGACGGGCATAACTGGAAAGGTATGCTAAAGAGGTTGTCTGAAATACAAGTAGGAGATACTTTTTATATGATTAACCGTGAAACAAAAACAAAAGTAAACTATAAGATATATAATATATATACTTGTGTTCCAGAAGATTTATCATGTTTACAACAAAATCATGATGGAAAGAGAGAAGTAACTCTCATAACTTGTAATCCAGGAGGACTTACAAGATTAATCTGCAAGGCGAGAGAGACATAAAAAAATAACGGGAAAGTACATAAAATGTACATACAAACGTAAAAAAAAGAAAGGAATGAAATGAAAATGAAAAATATGAAAAAAACAATAATAGGAGTAGCAATAATAGCTATGTTTTTAATAACAATGATGGGGAGTGTTAATGCAGCAAGCATGACAGCAAGTGCAAACGAAGTAGAAGTAAACAAAGGAGTATCAGTTACAATTAGTACAAATGTAACAATGAAAGCAGTTCAATTTAAATTAAATTATGACACATCAAAATTCGAATATACAGGATATACATCAAAAGCAGGAGCAACAGCAACAGTAACAAAAACAGCTGAAGGTTTAACATTCGCATTAGCTAACTCAGCAGCACCAGAAGATGCAAAATCAATAGTACTTAACTTTACAGCAAAAGCTGAAACAGCAAACGTAAATGAAGAAACATTTACAATCAGTGGATTCAAAGCTGGAACATCAACAGACAAAGACAACAACATAAATGCAACAGCACCAGTAAAAGTAGTAGCAGCACCAGTAGTAGAACCAGAACAACCAGAAAACCCAGAAAAACCAGGAAATGAAGATAACAATAAACCAGCTGGAGATAATACAGACAACAAAGGAACAACAACAAACAACAATGACAAAGTTGGAACAAACGGAAAAGTTATCACAAAATTAAATCAAACAGGAACACCATTATTTATAGGTGCAGCAGTTGTAGTTGCTTTAGCAGGTGCAGTATTAGTAGTTAGAAAAGCAAAATAAGACTAATAAATTAAAAATTAAAACAAAAAATAAATTAGAACTTTTGGGAGGAATGAAAAGTGAAAAAAAATTATAGATTTTTATCATCAATAGCTTTAACAGGAATGTTAGCAACAAGCATTATGGGTACAACAGTAAATGCTGCAACACCATCAGTAGATGTAATAGGAGTTTGCTCAAATGTATTAAGCAATAAAATAGTACCAGTTGTTGTTAAAAATGGAGCAGATTGTGTAACAATGGCAGATATCAAAAACAGTGGAAAATTTGATATAGTTTCAGTTATAGATGCAAATGCACCATTAAAAACAGGAAGCAAATTTAAAGTAAAAGATGGAACAGAATACACAGTAGTTGTTTATGGAGATGCAAACAAAGATGGTTCTGTAGATACATTTGATGCTTTATATATCCAAGAAAATGCATTTAATGAATTTAAAGGAGAAGAAAAAGTAGCAGCAGATGTAATTAGAAAAGATAATTCAGGAGTAGATACTTTTGATGCTTTAAGAATTCAAGAATATGCTGGTGGAGCACAAACAAGAATAACAGATGAACCACATACACCAGATTCAGATCCAGTAGTTACAGATTCAAATTACACAATAAAAGTAAATGAAAATGGATTTATAAACAACCAAAATGATGCAAAAACTAAAGTTGAATTAAAACTTGCTAAAACTTATGATGAAGCAAAAACATTAAAAGTTAAAGTAATAGATGAAAACGAAAATGCTAAAGAAGTAACTGTTACAATACCAGCTCATACAGATACATATGTATTCACAGATGCTGAAGCAATTGATACAACAGCAGCAACAGCTTTAGCAAATGGAGAAATAACAATTGAATTATATGAGGGGACTAAACTAGTAGGAATAACTAAAGCAACAAAACATGTAGAAACACCAGTAGCTGCAAAAATAAGTGCTTCTCGTCCAAGTGCTACAACAGCAGCATTATCTTTAGAAGGATATGGAGAAGGAAAAATAGTTACAGTAAAATATACTATTGCTGGAACAACTGAAGAAAAAGAAATAAATAATGTAAATGACAAATTAACAAATCAAAAACTTGATTATGTATTTCCAGAAGGAGCTACAACAATGGATATAACTTTAATTGACGAATATGGAAATGAAGTTGATATAGATGATGTAGCTATCCCAGCTCATGGAGCAAAAGCTGAAGATTCAGTTGAAAAAGTAACTGCACCAGATTTAACAAAAACAAATGTAGCTAAATTTACAACAGATGCACCTATCACAGGTGAAGCTATATTATATGATGCAAATGGAAATATTGTAGATAAAAAAGAAATAACAGCAGCAGACAACGTAACATTTGACTTAGTCAAAGCAGGAAAATACAGAGTTGGAGTAGTAGTTACTGGAAACGGAACTACAACAACAAATTCAGAAGAAGTATTCTCAGACTTTGTAGAAGTTAAAGAATTAAATGCTGTAAGCAATGTAGAATTTAATGTTGAAAAAAACGGAGATAAAGTAATTGTATTTACAGACTCTAATGATACAAAAAATGTAGATGAAACTACACCTTATGCTTTTTCATTTGAAAAATTAGATGGAAATAATGGATATGTAGCAGATGCAACAGTTACTGCAACTATAGATGCTGAAAAACATACAGCAACTATTACAGGACTTAATGCAGGTACAGTTTACAGAGCAACTATCGTTGTAAATCCTAAAGCAAATCAAGGACAATGGATTAAAAATTCAAATCCAACAGTATCTAGTCCATTCTTCTTTATAGATGCTTCTAACTTACTTGGAGCTTTAGATTCAAGAACAGATAATTCATTAACATATGTATTAGCAAATCCTATTACAGTTAATGGAACAGAAGCTACATATAAAGCAGAAGTATATAAAGTTAATGAAGACCAAAGTGGCGTAGAATATATGTCAGACATAATGGAAAGCAAAGCTGCAGTTGTAACAGAAACAAAAGCAGGTAAATTCTTAACAATAGAAGGATTAGAAGACAATCAAAAATATGTTATAAGAATAATTGCAAATGTTGGAGATGTTCAAGGAGAATCTAATTTAATAGGATATAATGCAGGAGCATATACTAATGCACCAAAAACATATACAACAACACCAGCAATTAACAGATTAACAGTTGTTAAAACTGATGACATAACAGATACAACAAAAGCTGTTGCAGGAACATTATTTGTAGATGCAACTGCTGATAAAGTAATAGTTAATGGAGATAAAGAAAATGTAATTACAATAGGAACAGCTAACAACAACTACACTCCTGAATTTAATTCTATACTTACTTTAGCTAAAAGTTTACTAAATAACGATAAAATAACAGTAAACAACGAATCAGTAAATCTTGAATTAACTGATGACGAAAGTTCTTCTAATGTAATGACATTAACTAGTGATTATGAAGGTTTAACAATAAATGTTAAAGGTCAAGGAATTGAAAGTGACAGAAAAATGGAAATTGCTAGTGGTGCAAAATTAGAAAAACTAACAGTTGAAGGAAATGGACTTATATTAGCTTTAACTAACAATGATGCTGATACAGAAGTAGTTATAGCTAATGGTGCAGAAGTTAAAGTTACAGGAACTAATAAAACTTATACACTTGCAAAGGGTGCAACAGCTACAATAGAAGGTATAACAGTAAATACAACAAATGCTGATATATCAATGACATCTACAGGAGATAAAGCATTAACAGTAAATGCACCAAAAGGAGATCTTAATACAGACTTAACATTTACAAATAATAACAATGGTAGATATGATGTAGCTGATGAAGCAACAATAAACTTTGCATCAAATGACCAAACATCAAGAATTGCTGGAACAGTTAAAATCAACTCAACAAATGGTAGTGTAAAAGTAACATCACCTAATGACAATTCTTTAGATGTAACAAAACTTAACCTAGCTATAGATGTAACAGACGCAGATGTTGACATTACAGGATTTGAAGATTCAGCAAAAGTTAATGTTAGTGTTGCTACAACTGAAGCTAAAAAGACAGAAACAGTAATTAAAGCAATAGCAAAAAATATTGATATGCTTGATGAATTAGATGGTCTTACAGTAGCAGACAATGACGAAATAACATTAAAACAATATGCTGTTAATGAAGAAATGAAAGCTAAAATCGGTGGAACAGCTGATACAGTAATCACAGGTAAAAACAGAGAATTAATGCAAGAATTTATTAACACATTTGGAGTTAATGATGAAAACGTTAAATTAACAATTGTTGATGCTGCTAAAGGAAGTGTTACTATTACATTCCCAGCAGAAACAGATATGTCAAAAGTAAATCTTTCAGGATTTGCAACATATGGAGAATAATTACTATTAAGGTAATAAAAAAAGAAGTAATCTTTTTATAGATTACTTCTTTTGATGTTATAGGAAAAATCAAAGATTTTATATTAAAATAAACTAGAAGCTTGCTTTTTTCTTCAATTTATACTATTATTATATAGACAAAATAATATAAAATAGTCATAAAAATTGAAGGAGGAAAAAATGAACAAATATTATTTTACATCAGAAAGTGTAACAGAAGGGCATCCAGACAAACTATGTGATACAATATCAGATAAAATATTAGATGAATGTATAAAGCAAGATAAAAATGCAAGAGTAGCAGTAGAAACTTTTGCATCTCAAAATAAAATTGCATTAGCAGGTCAAATAACAATGCAAGGACAAGTTGATTACGAAAAAATTGTTAGAAAAACAATTGAAGAGATTGGGTATGGAGATGCAAAAATAGATATAGACCCTAAAACATGTCAAATAGACATCAATATAACAAAACAAAGTCCAGACATTGCAATGGGAGTAGATGTAGGAGGAGCAGGAGACCAAGGAATCATGTTTGGATTTGCATCAGATGAAACCGAAAACTATATGCCATATGCAATTAGTATGGCACACAAATTATCTAAAAAACTAACAGAGGCAAGAAAAGAAAAAATAATACCATATTTACGTCCAGATGGAAAAACACAAATAACTGTAGAATACGAAGATGGCAAACCTAAAAGAATTGAAACTATTTTAATTTCTACTCAACATGAGGAAGAAATTACTATGGAGCAATTAAAAAAAGATATTATAGAAAAGGTAATTAAACAAACTGTGCCAGAAAATATGATAGATGAAAACACAAACATATATATAAACCCAACAGGAAGATTTGTTATTGGTGGACCACTAGGAGATACAGGGTTGACTGGAAGAAAAATAATAGTAGATACCTATGGTGGATATAGTAGACATGGTGGAGGATGTTTTTCAGGAAAAGACCCAAGTAAGGTAGACCGTAGCAGTTGTTATATGATGAGGCATATTGCTAAAAACATAGTTGCAAATGGTTATGCCAAAAAATGTGAAATACAAGTATCTTATGCAATTGGAATGGAAGAACCATTATCAATTTATGTAGATACTTTTGGAACAGGAACAAAATCACAAGAGGAATTAGTAGATTTAATAAAAACAAAGTTTAACTTGACTCCAGACGGAATTATAAATTATTTGAATTTAAAACAACCTATATATTCTGAAACAACAAACTATGGACACTTTGGAAAAGAAAATCTACCTTGGGAAAAAATTATAAAAATTTAAAGTCTTTTATACAATAAAAGACTTTCTTTTTTTGTATAATACTGGTATAATAATTATGCAAAAGATAAATTTTTAAGATACAAGGAGAATAAATATGTACAAAATAGATAAAGTGCAAAAAGAGAACAAAAGAATATATATAATTGGGAAAGTTATTAATATAATACTTTACATTATATTAATTCCTATTATCATATTTAACTTCACACTTATTATAAAATCATTCATAAATCCAAATCAAACACCAGACTTTTTTGGTTATAAAAGCTTTGTAATAGTATCACGGAAGCATGGAACCAACAATTATGACAGGTGATGCAATATTAGTAAAAGAAGTGCCACAAAATGAAATAAAAGTAGGAGACATTGTATCTTTTTCACAAGGTGAAACTAATGTTACACATAGAATTGTTGAAATAATTAAAGAAAATGGAATCCAAAAGTATACAACTAAAGGAGACAATAATAACACAGAAGATAAGGAAAAAGTAATATATGAACAAATAGAGGGAAAATATCAATTTAAAATTAATCAATTTGGAATAATAATGCAAATCTTAAAAAACAAAATTACACTAATTGCTTTAATTATAATAATTATTTTTATGTGCTTTAGTAAAGGAAGAATGGATAATAAAAGAAAAGAAAGAAAAGAGAAAAGAAATAAGTATAAAGAAAAGGAAGAATAAATTTGAAAAAATAATTACAAGTTTGTAGTATAGTAGAATAATAGTAAGCTATACTAGGAGGAATCTTATGAAAAGGAAGATATGTATTGGTGTAGGAATACTTTTAATGATACTTATAGTTGCAG
>JAAWEC010000056.1 GCA_022794095.1 Clostridia bacterium | reverse complement strand
CAGGAAATAATGAAGCAGATAGAGTGTGTAATATTTACGATTTAGAAGGAAATGCATGGGAATATGTAGCTGAAAAAAATACCTACGACACCAGCAGTGGTCCGTTTGTCGTTAGGGGTGGCATTTATGGCAACAGCCGTTCGGCTTCAAACCGTGACTTCAACAATGGCAGTGCTATTAGCTACGCTTCTTTTCGACTAGCACTTTATGTTATGCAAAACTGAACTCTGTAAAAACCAATACACAAAAAACATAATAAAAATGTAAAAACACCTTATTTTTATTTGACATATTAAAAAAATATGATATAACTAAATAAATAAAAACACGAAAAAACAAATAAAAATTAGGAGAAAAAAATGGAACTAACAATATTAATCCCATGTTTAAATGAAGAAAAAACAATAGGAATATGTATCAAAAAAGCAAAAAAATTCATAGAAGCAAACAAAATAGATGGAGAAATACTAATAGCAGACAATGGAAGCACAGACAAATCCATAGAAATTGCAAAACAACATGGTGCAAACATCATACAAGTAAAAGAAAAAGGATATGGAAGTGCACTAATACAAGGAACAAAAAAAGCAAAAGGAAAATACATTATAATGGGAGATGCAGATGACAGTTACAATTTCTTAGAATTAGAACAATTTATAGAAAAACTCGAAAAAGGATATGACCTAGTAATTGGAAATAGATACAAAGGAAAAATGGAAAAAGGAGCAATGAAAATCACGCATAAATGGATAGGAACACCAATCATATCATTATTAATACGAAAAAAATACAAAATAAAAATCCATGACATAAATTGTGGGCTAAGAGGATATAACAAAGAAAAAATAATACAAACAAACTGTCAAGCAAAAGGAATGGAATATGCCACAGAAATGATGATAAAAGCCCAAAAAAACAACCTAAAAATCACCGAAATTCCAATCAATTTTTACAAAGACAAAAGAAACAAAAAATCACACTTAAAAACAATTCCAGATGGAATAAGACACATAAAATTAATTTATAACATGAAATAAGAAATAAGTTTCCACTTTTTCAAATGCTATTGAAAACTGCCCCCTTTTATGATATATTATAAATATCAAAAAAGGAGGCACTAATTATGGGTAGAGGAAGAAGATATGAAGAACAAAAACTAAACCTAAAAAAAGTATTCGCAGTTATTGTGGCAATAGCAGTAGTAATAATGTTTATATTCATAATAAAAGGAATACTAACCAAAGATAAAGAACAGTTAAAAATAGGAAGCAAAGACTATGCAGTAATATATAAAGACAACAAATGGGGAGTAATCGACTCAAATGGAGAAACAGTAATAGAGCCATCTTATGAAGAAATGATAACAATTCCAAATAGCAAAAACGACGTATTTCTATGCATATATGATGTAAATTACGAAACAGGAGAATACAAAACAAAAGCCCTAAACAGCAAAAACGAAGAAATATTCATAGGATATGAGCAAATGGAAGCAATATCAAACAAAGACACAAACAACAACGTATGGTATGAAGAAAACGTCCTAAAAGTCAAAAAAGATGGTAAATACGGATTAATCAACCTAAATGGAAAAGAACTAACACAATGCCAATATGACGAACTAAATGCACTAGAAGGAATAAAAAACACAATCAAAGCAACCAAAGATGGAAAAATCGGGTTACTAAACGAAGAAGGGCAAGAAATATTACCAAACCAATACACAGAAATAAAAGGACTAGGAAAAGACAACAAATCAGGTTTCATAGTAAAAAAAGAAGATGGAAAATATGGAATAGTAGACTATGCAAACCAAACCATATTAGAAGCAAAATACGAAGGAATTGACAAAATCTATGGAAACGACATGTATGTTGTAAAACAAGCAGGAAAGCAAATCTTAGTAAAAAAAGATGGAACAGAAGTATTAAGTGTAGGGTATGACGAAATAAAAGAAATCCTAAAAAATGCAGAAAATGGAATAATCTATGTAAAAGACGGAAAATATGGAATAATGAGACAAAATGGAGAAATAGCAATTCCAAACGAATATGAAGAACTAAAAGAAGCAAAATCAGGAACATTAATAATAAAACAAGGTGGAAAATACGGAATAATGGATATGCAAAAAGAAATCAAAACACAGCCAACATACACAAGCATAACATACAATGAAAAAGCAAACATATACATAGCCGAAAAAGAGGACTTTAGTAATGACATAATAGATGCAACATTCACAGTAAAGCAATCAGGAGTATTAACAGACCTAAATGACGAAAAAGGATACATAGAACTAAAACAAGGAGAAGAATACAAATACTATAACTTCAAATTCGAAGAAAAAAACATCACAGAAATCCACACATCAAACACACTATACAAAAGCAAAAAAGACGGAAAATATGGTTTTGTAGACAAAAATGGAAAAGTAATAATAGACTACATATATGATGACGCAACAGAACAAAACATATATGGATATAGTGGAATAAAAAAAGACGGAAAATGGGGTGCAATCGACAACAAAGGAAACATTGTACAAGAACCAACTTACAACCTAGACGACTACCTAAAAATCGACTTCATTGGCAAATGGCACTTAGGAAAAGACATAAACATGAACTACTACAACATAAAATAAGTAATTTTAGGAAGGAATGAAACAAACATGGAACTAAAGACAAACTATCAATACACATATTTCATTTATCCTTTTGTGATAAAAGATGGAAAATACCAAAAATACATTTTAAAAATGTTAAAAGACAAAAACTGCAATTTAAAAGTATTCCAAAAAGAAAAAGACATAAAACTATACAAATACTTTTTGCCAAAAGCTAGAGAATTCCTATTTTCTAGTTTTAGTTATGGAGTAGCAAAACTAAGAAAATTAGAAGAATTGCCAATAGAAACAAGAGCAGCACTTTTAGCAAAAAACCCATGTAACATATTTGAATACACACTAAAAAAAGACATACAAGGAAAACTAGAAAAAGGAAATGGAATCTTTTTCAACATACAAAAAATAGAAATTATATGTTTTTCAACAGGAATAGGCTTTTTAGCAATGAAAACAAACCTAGAAGAATACAGTGAATTTAGCAATATTCTAAACTTCAATTACAAATTTAGAAATATTAACAACAAATTAGTAAACCTAGACAACTATGACAACATAAGAATTCAAACAGACAGTTTTGCAGATACAAAAACATTCCAAGAATTAATACGTGAAATAACAGGTCATCAAAACGAAGCAGCAAGGTTAAACATTGACACAGAAAGATTTTTAACATATTCCTATGTTTGCATAGACCAAGAAGCATGGAATCAAGAAAATCACTTTGATAGCATAAAAAATCAATTTATCAAATATGCTAACATTTTACCAACAGACAACAGCAGAGACTATGAATATGAAAAAGTAGAAACATTTTCAAGATGGAAATACGCAAAACTAGGATTAACAAAATTAGGTATGACATTATTTTCATCAAGCAATGACATTAACAACTACACAAGCTTACCTGAAGAATACGAAAATCAATATTTTTACACATACATATTAAACCTATACAAAAAAATGTATTTAAGAAAAATAGAATTAGAATTCAAAGACATAAATAAAGTAAAAAAAACCAGAAAGAAATTCATAGAATTCACCAAAAATTTATGGATACAAGAAATCACAGAAGAGGAAACAGGAACACTATTAAACGACAAATTACAAGAAATATTTGAACTAGATAAATTATATATGCAAGTAAAAAGCAAATATGACCTATTCTATAAAGAAGCAAATATAGAAAAAGAAAGAAAATCAACAATGGTCATTGCAATAGTATTAGGAATTTCATTCATATGCAACATAATAAATATGATAATCTTATTAAAAAAATAATCAAAAAGGAGAAAATTAATGAAAGTTTGTTGTGGTACAGACATAATTGAAATAAAAAGAATAAAAGAAAGTATAGAAGACGAAAAAACAGGACAAGCATTTATAGAAAGAGTATACACAACAAAAGAAATTGAGTATTGTGAAAGCAAAAAAACTCAAAAATATCAACACTATGCAGCAAGATTTGCAGCAAAAGAAGCAACCTTTAAAGCCATTTCTGAGCAAATAGACGATAAATACTCAATTAGTTGGAAAGACATTGAAATCAGCAACAACTTACAAGGCAGGCCAAAACTTAAACTAATAGGAATTAAACTAAACAACATAGAAAACATAGATTTAAGCATATCACATTGCAAAGAATATGCAGTAGCAAATGTAACACTACTAAAAAAATAGGATTTGGGGACGGCCTCAAAATCCTACAAAGGAGATTAACATGAAATTATTTGATAGCCATTGCCATTTAGATGATGAAAAATTTAATGAAGACAGAGAAGAATTAATTAAACAAATCAAAGAAGCTGGAATAACAAAGCTAATTTCAGCAGGATATAGCTTAGAAAGTTCAAAAAAGGCAATCAAATTAGCAAAAAACTATGATTTTATATATGCAACAGCAGGAATATCACCAAATGACATTCCACAAACAAATGAAGAATTGTGGAAAATGATAGAAGAAATCAAAGAAAAAGTAAAACAAAATAATAAAGTTGTAGCAATTGGAGAAATAGGTTTAGATTATTATTGGAACGAACAAAACAAAGAATTGCAAAAAATAGCTTTTATCAAACAAATACAACTAGCAAATGAACTAGAGTTGCCAATTGTAATACACACAAGAGAAGCCATTCAAGATACACTTGATATTTTAAAGCAAAATGAAGTAAAACAAAAAGGCATATTTCATTGCTGTCCACTTAATCGAGAATTAGTAAAAGAAGCTCTAAAATTAGGATTTTACATTTCACTTGCAGGACCAATTACTTTTAAAAATTCAAAAAATGCTGATGAAATAATAGGAATGATACCAAACGAAAAAATCTTAATTGAAACAGACAGTCCATATTTATCTCCAGAGCCATTAAGAGGTAGAAGAAATGACCCAAGAAACGTAAAATACATAGCACAAAAAATTGCAGAAGTAAAAAATGTATCCACAGAAGAAATTGCTAAAATAACCTATCAAAATGCTGAAAAATTCTTATTATAGATAAATTTGGTAGTCGAACAAAGACAGAACATGTAAATAAAAAAAGGGCAAGAATTAATCAAGCCCTTTTTGTTTTGATATTATATTATCTCAAATTTCTTAAAGCCTCAATCCTATCTTCTGTACTAGGGTGTGTAGACCACAAGCTAGAAGACTTTTTCTTACCTTCCTTGGTATTTTTCTTAAAAGGATTTACAATATACATATTAGCAGTAGCACTATTAGCAGTTGCCAATTGATTAGTATCATCTTCTAACTTTTGCAAAGCAGAAATCAAACCATCTGGGTTTCTAGTAAACTCTGCTGCTGTTGCGTCTGCCAAAAATTCTCTTTTCCTAGAAAGAGCAAGTTGCATTAAAGAGCCAAAAATAGGAGATAATATTAAACAAATAAGACCAAAAATCATAAGAATTCCATTTGCTTTATTATCACTATTAGAATCTTTTTCTAATCTTCCCCAGAAAAGTGCCCTAGAAAAAATATCAGAAAGCATAACAATAAATCCAACCATAACAGAAACAATACAACTAAGTCGAATGTCGTAATTTTTAATATGGCTTAATTCATGAGCAATAACACCTTCTAATTCATAATAATCTAGTTTTTCTAAAATACCTGTTGTTACACAAATAACAGCATTTTCGGGATTTCTTCCAGTTGCAAAAGCATTAGGTTGAGGGTCATCTACAACATATAATCTAGGTTTAGAAGACAAGCCAGAAGTAACCATTAAACTATCTAAAATATTAAGAATTTTTAAATCTTCTTCTTTAGTAGCAGGTCTTGCCCTATTCAAAGACAAAACAATTTTATCACTATAATAATAAGAACCCCAAGCAGAGATAATAGAAAAAACAAGAGCAAATACAATAGAAAAAGTTCCTAAATTTAGTGCATGACAAACATAGTAAACAATTAAGGTAATAACTAAAATAAAAATAGAAATAATAATTCCAGATTCTATTTTATTTTTCTTTATATTTTCAAACATATTAAATCCTTTCCAGATTAAGTTAAAACAAAAGTAATTTATAAAAAAAGGGCGAAAGCTATTTTAAAAACCTCCAACCCCCTAAGTTTATATATTAGGAAAGACATGCTGACTTTCAAATATATAAAAAACATTTTACTTATTATTTGAACCAAAATCTACTTTTACATTCTTTCTAGCTTCATCACTTTCTGCCTTAAATAAATCACTTGATTTAAAATTAAACATACCTGCAATGATGTTAGATGGAAATACTTGCAATTTTGTATTGTACCTTGTTACAGTATCATTATAAAATTGCCTAGAAAAAGAAATTTTATTTTCTGTATTTCTTAACTCTTCTGATAAATCACTAAAATTTTGGTTAGCTTTTAACTCTGGATAACTTTCAGAAACTGCCATAATTGTTTTTAATGCAGTTGATAATTGATTATCCAAATTAGCTTTCTCAGAAACACTTTGTGTGTTAGCCCAAGAAGTCCTAAGAGCTGAAATTTTTTCAAATGTTTCTTTCTCATGAGCCATATAACCTTTTACAGTTTCAACAAAATTTGGTATTAAATCAAACCTTCTTTGTAATTGCACATCAATTTGACTCCAAGCATTATCTACTTTTACCCTAGATTGTACTAAACCATTATACATTCCGATTATAGCAAAAACAATTATAACTACAATAGCTAATATAATCCAACCTATCATGTAAATTCCTCCTTTAACTTATTATATACAAAATTATCATATCATATTAAAAAAGTTTATACAACAATTTATGAAAAAAATCATGGTAATTTCACAAAATAGTTACAATTAATAAAAAAAAGAAGAAAACTGTCGGACAATTGTTATGCAAACTTGTTGACAGTAATATTGATTGTTGATAAAATAATAATAAAAAAGCTAAAAGAGAACAAACAAAAGAAACAAGGAGGATTATATTAATGGTTAATATAATTGAAACAAAAAATGAAGAAAAAGTAAACAAGGGTATTACATTAATTGCATTAGTAATCACAATAATAGTATTGTTAATACTTGCAGGAGTGACAATAGCTACATTAACAGGAGAAAATCGGAGTATTAACAAAAGCCCAAACTGCAAAAAATAAAACAGATGAAGCATCTGCAAGAGAGAAAGTGCAAATAGCAGTAATGGGAAGTTATGGAGCAGATGGAACAATAGACATAAACGAATTAAAAGAAAATTTAAAACAAACAGAAGGTGTAACAGGTGTAGACAGTATAACAAGTTTACCAACAAAAGTAACAGTTGATGGATATGAAGTAAATATTGATAAAAATGGAAAAGTAACAATAGTTGAAGAAGAAGCAGGAGGAAATAATACATTAACACCAACAGCAACTTTAGAAGAAGCAATTGCAAAAAATGCACCATTAAGTACAACAAAAAATACAGTATTAGAAGATAAATATAAAAATATTATTGTACTTCCAGCAGGATTTAAAATAAATAGTGAATCAGCTGACAATGTAACAGGAGGAGTAGTTATCGAAGATGTGAGCCATGCAAATACAGTTGGAAGTGAATTTGTATGGATACCAGTAGGAAAAGTTTATACAAATGAAACTGGGACAGCAAGTGAGACCATAAATTTAAGTAGATACACTTTTGCAGAAGATGGAACACCAACAGCATATGGAGCAAATCAAATAGTAATAAATTCTAATGGAGAGCCTTGTAAACCAGAAGATGCAGATGACTATGAAACATTTGAAGAAAAAGCAGAGTCAGATTTAGGAAATAAAGTAGCACTGAATATAGAAAATTTTAAAGAAAAAGTAACGAAAAATCATGGCTATTATATTGGAAGATATGAAGCAAGAACAGCAGAAAATGCAGAAAGAAAAGATGCTGATACTGACAATGGAGATCAAGTAACTGTAAAAAAAGATGGATTCATATATAGTTATGTAACACAGCCAGAAGCAGCAAGACTAAGCCAAAATATGTATCAGGATAGTAATTTTACTAGTGATTTAATGAACAGTTATGCATGGGATACAGCAAATGTATATTTGCAAACATTTGGTACAAATAAAAAATATTCAAGACAAAATAGTTTAAATACAAGCTTAGCCAATAAAGGAACAAATTATTTAGAAGAAGCAAACCAAGATAAAATATGCAATGTCTGGGATATGGCAAGCAATGCAACAGAATGGACAACAGAAAATGCTAGCTACCAAAACTTACTTGATTCACCCTGTACACTTCGTGGTGGATATTATTTCAGTGATATATACTACACAGCCATTCGAATCTCTTATTCTATAGATTTCATCAATGATGATATTGTTTTTCGTCCACTACTTTATATGTAGGCTCAAAATACTGTAAAAATCAAAAAAATTGAAACTTTATTGATAGAGCGCCCATGAGGGCGTCTTTTGTTGTATAAGAAAATCAAATATTCTCCTGTAAAATCAACATATAAAAAGAGATTAATTGAGAAATATGGTAGAGGTTATAGTTATTCAAACTTATATAGAATGTTACAAATAAATGAAGATAATGAAGCAAAAAAGAAATTACAGAATATGAAATTAGAATTGCCATTAGAACGATAAAAATATTGTAATAATACATTTTAGAGGAGAAAATATTGAAAATTATGTAAAACTATGGTAAAATATTTATGTTAATCATAAATAAAAGGGGATATATAATGAGTTTAGAATTAAATATAGTAATAAATAAACTTCAAAGAGTACCATTTTCTAAAATTCAAGAAATGTTAAGAGATAATAAAGAAGATTTTAATGAGTTATCGTTTTTAAATCAAAATGCAATTCTTAATTTTATAGAAAAAAGATATAATATCGCACAAAGAATACCTAAAGAAGAAATAATGTTTAATATGATTTTATTTAATGATTTAAGTAGAAGAACAAATATGAATAGACAATTAAGAGAAAGTGCAGAAGAAGAATTAAAATCATTGGATGTAAATTTAATGAATCTAATTGAATCTTTACAATATATAGAAAGCGATACTGTAGAGAAGATATTAAGAAACTATCATAAAGCTCTTGACAGTAAAGTTATAGAAACATTGATTATAAATTTACCAGAAAATAGACAAATTTCTGCAATACAAGTGTGTAGAGCCGAGTTGATGAATAGTGAGCCTAATACATTTCATAATTTTATGGCTTCAATAAGTAAAAAAGCACAAAGATTTGTATTAGAAAACTTTGGAGAGAAATTTGAGAAATATTCTCCACAAGATATGTCTGAAGTAGCACATTACTTATATCAAGACAATATGCCCGTATATGCAAATAAATATCAAGCCAATATTGAACGAGATGTGAATTTATTTTATATATTACATTCTTGTAATGAAGAAAATTTAAAAAGTACATTAAATCAATTTAAAGACCAATTACAGAATTTAGATGCAGATGATTTAATGGAATTATTATGTTTTAAATCTACTAATTCTAAAATGTTGTTAGATTTGTGGAGTAATATGCCTAATAAGTTGCTAGAGGTTTCAATCCCATATTTTAAAACTTTTATAAGAAGATTAGAGGACAAAGAAAGATTTGATGCAATTTATAGACTTAAAGAGAAATTTTCTGAAATGAATCTTGATGAAATTGATGAGTTATTTCAATATGATACAGATGAAGTAAAAGCAAAAGTTTTAATTGAATATCGTGATAGATTTACTGGAGAAACATCACCAGAATTAAGAAGTTTTATGACAAAATCAGTAAAACAAAAAATGTTAGATATTTATGTCCAAAAGCAAAGAGAAGAATTTGAAAAAAAGAAAGAAGCAGGAGTAGATTTAACAAAAGAATTTGCATCAATCGTTTTAAGTTTAAAAGACAATAAAAGGCATAAATTATTTGATGATGACTATATTAGAGCGATAACTTTGGCTAAAATGTTATTATTAGAAGATAAAAGTATTGATGATCAGAATTCAAGTTATATCGAATTAAGACAAAAATATATGAGTCATTTATTTAAAAATCTTCGTAGAGATAACACAGTAGATGATTCTACTAATGATAGTATGTTCTACAGAATAGTAAAAGGTAGTGTTAGTTTTAGTCAGATATATGATTTAGAAACTGTTAAGGCACTTATTTATCTATCTCGTAATCCACAAGTTAAAGATGTTGCAAAAGTAGAAGATCTAGTGAGCAATTTATCAGAAAAACAAGTACAAAATTATAATATAAAATTATATAAAAAGTTATGTGAAAGAATAAAAGAAGCATATAAAAATTCTTCTCCACTTGAAGAAAACATACAAAAATTAGCATATAAGATGTTTCTAGGATTTGGATATGACAAAGCAATGAGAATACTAGAACATAAAAAGTCTTTTACATCATTAGAATATTTATTTAATAATTTAAGAGTAAGAAATACTGAATTAAATGAGGATGGAACTCCTAAATTAAATGAAAAACTAATGAATTATTTATTTGGAAGTAATAGAAATGATAAAAATTCAAATATAAATAAATTACTAAACGATGAAATACCTAATTTTGATAAATACTTTTCATCAATTTATAATGATTGGGATTTAATTTATAAAAAATTAAATGGAAATGTTAATACAAAAAGAATTTTAGACTTATATAAAAATCCAGTTACATTCTTAAAACCAGATGAATATAAACTAGAAGGACCATTGCAAGAAATAGGAACATCAGATCCAGCAATAGTTCAAAAAGCTAAAGATTGGTATCAAATAATGAGAGAAAGACAATATTCGAGTATTCCTAAAGTAAATGGAGATATTGATAATTATGAATATGAAATGTTAGATTTAGATGATCCACTTGCATTAGCTGTAGGATATATAACTAGATGTTGTTTCCTAATAAATGGATTATCAAGAGAATCTCTTTATCATTCGATCAGTAGTAAAAATGGAAGAACTTTTGTTGTTAGGAAAGATGGTGAGTTAGTTGCACAAAGTTGGGTATGGAGAAATGGAAATGCTTTGTGTTTCGATAATGTTGAAACAAGAGGAAACTATAGTCAAGATACTTTATTAGAAGTTTATCAAAGAGCAAGTGAAGAACTAATAGAACTGTCAAATCAAACAGAAAATGAAACTGAAAGTCTTAAAGTAGTAACTTATGGTACATCTGAATCAAGAATGTCAAGACCAGAAAAGGAATTTGAAGGAACATTACCAAAGGTTTTAGAAAATGTAGGATATTCTGATGCAAAATACGAACAATGTATTCTTGCAGAAAGAAAGCATAAAAGCTTATACTACGGAGATGTTGTAGCAAGATATGAAGATCCAAGACCACAAATAAAAGAATTTAGAGATATTGCATCTATGAGTGATAAAGAAGTTGCTGACTTGAATAGGGAATTAGATGCTATAGAATATTCAAAAACTGGAAAAACTAGAGAAACAAATGTAAGAAATTGTAGATATGTTGTTTGTAGT